>DASTXK010000263.1:0-8320 GCA_035765555.1 Acidobacteriaceae bacterium | reverse complement strand
CGCGCGCCTCGGCGGGAGCCCGGTCGGGATCCAGCAGCAGGTCAGGCAGTGCCTTCTTCAATTCGGTTTCCAATTTCCGGCAGATCATCATTTCCTCAATTCTTCAGTGACTTAAACAAATTCCTTCAATGTTTCCCGCAACGTTTGATAGGCCCGGAACAACAGCGACTTGGTGGCCGACTCGCTCAACTTCAGCACAGCGCCAATCTGCTTGTAATCCAGGCCCTGATACTTGTGCATCAGCACGGCCATGCGTTGCCGCTCCGGCAGGGCCAGCACATGCTGCCGGATGGCCTTCATCCTTTCCTCCCGAACCAGGTTCTCCTCAATCGAAGCCGTCGAGTCGGCAACGTCGGGAGTGGTTCCGGTTTCCGAGTCGGGCTGATCCAGATACACGTTCTGGGCGGCCCGTTCATATTTCGTGTCCCGCGCGTGATTCACCGCCAGGTTGGTGGCGATGCGGTAGAGCCAGGTGGTGAACTTGGCCTCCGCCCGATAAGTCTGCCGCGAGCGGTAGACCCGCAGAAACGTTTCCTGCGCCATTTCCTCCGCCATGGCCTGGTTATGCACCATACGGAACATGAAATTAATGATCGGCTTGCGGTACTTCTGGATCAGGATGTCGTACCCGGCATCTTCCCCATCCCGCACCCGCTGCATGATTTCCGCATCGGTCATGCCGTTCCAGTCCCCCACCGTCATGCGGCTGACGCTGCCAGCCTGAGGGGCGTGGGTGGAACGAGGACGGTCAAGCGCAATCGTGCCCATATCTTCCTCAACACCGTTTTGCTCATCAGGTTGCGGTTTTTTCCGATCGTTTTCTTCACCGGGGTCCGGGCCGGACTGGTTTTTGGATGCGCCGCCGGACACACCGGAATCAGAAGACGAAACTGGGTCGCGGGCGGTCATGGGCACGTAAACAGATTGTATTCGCTACGCACAGGTCAGGACTCGGGTTCCTGCGCCCTGACGGCTGTTGCTCAAACTGGCCACGCTTCAGCGGGAATGATATTCTGAACCCGTTCCCATCCAAGAATGGTCGCTTAGCTCAGTTGGTTAGAGCGCCTGCTTCACACGCAGGAGGTCGTAGGTTCGAGTCCTACAGCGACCACCATAGACATTTCAAGTCAGGCCGCTTTATTTACTCACGGGAAGGGCGGCGTGGCTCCTTCGGCAAAGTCGGAGGAGTCAGTTTATGCTGGCTGGTCGCCATGTGGATGCCCACGGCCGTAACTGTGACGGCAGCCGCAGTGGATGACACAATCAACACCTTTTCCGCTGTGGGCATTTTCGAGTTTCCGGCGATGGCCTTCGTCTGCGCGCTGGTCAGCGGTCGGCCCGAGGCCAACGCCAGCTTGTCCACCAGCACCGCCACCGACTGATCGAACTGCCGGTCGCGTCGCTTCTTCGTTCCGAACGCCCGGACTTAGCTAATTGTGACATAATAATGGCATGGCTGTTCGGACTACGGTCGATATCCCGGAGCCGCTGCATAACCAGCTCCGGAACCGGGCGGAACGCTCGGGCACGTCTATCCGCTCACTCATTGTGCGCGCGATTGAGCAGGCCTATACCGAGCCTGGAAGGAAAGAGCGAGTGACCGGTCCCCTCGTGCGCGGTTCCGGCAATTTGGGGCCAAGTTTCCCGGAAGACGAGAACCCACATGACCTTGTTTTTCCCTGACCTGAATGTCTGGTTGGCGCTGTCAGTCGCCGGTCACTCGCACAGTCGGGAAGCTTGGAGATGGCTGGATCCGCTTCCGCGCGACGTGAGGCTTGTTTTTTCCCGCTACACGCAAATCGGACTATTGCGCCTTCTGACCAATGCCTCAGTAATGGGCGACCAAACGCTGACCATGCGTAAAGCTTGGGGCGTCTACGACCGCTGGTTGGAAGACCCGCGTGTTGAGTTTTATCCCGAGCCGCGCGGTGTTGATACCGTGTTCCGTCAGGTCATGGAACCATTCGCCGCTCGCCACGCTTCAAAAGCAGTGGGAGACTGCTGGCTGCTGGCCTATGCGATCGATATCCGGGCAACGCTTGTCACGTTTGACCGCGCCCTGCACGAATACGCCCGGAAGCAGGGCCGCTCCGCGATTATCCCCGGTTAGCCCCCGTATCAACTTCAACAACAATCGCAAATTGCATTCGCCCTGCGGCAAACGCCGCCGTCGTGCGTCTTTCACGATAGAGTAGGAGCAGAGGGTGATGCGGATTCCGGTGTTGGCAATGTTTTTGAAATTCAGCCGCGGAGTCGTGTGCGCGTTCGCGGTCGCTGCTCTTCCCATTGCGGCAACCGCTCCTTCCGTGGCCGCCGCTACCGCGCAAACTCATCAGACGGAACACAAGGCGAAGCACACAACCGCCCACAGCAAAGCGAAGACAAGGTTTACCCACACCAAAGCAAAAGCAAAATCCACACATAAGACCGCTCACGCCAGACCAAAAAAATCCGCAGGGAAAAGCGCCCATCGCACCCGGACGACCGCTCATCATCGCCTGACTGCCCGCCAGCGGCGGCTCGCTGAAGCCCGCCGGCGGCGCCTGGCGCGGGCGCGCCACCGCTACCATCATCGGAAGCTCACCCAGCGCGAATTGGCCCGCAGCCGCAAGCTCCACAAGGCGTTTGTGGCGTCAACGGAACTCCGTCCCATGGCGCAGCAGCTTGCGACGCTGCGCTCGCCCGCGGCCTACGCGGGAGTCACCGCCTACGCTCACTCCCATACGGGAGAAGCCCAGGCCGCGGCGTTCCTCGCGCTCGGCCACGCGCATCTGCTGGACCACGACTACGAACTTGCCGTGGCCGACTTCAAGCTCGTCGCCGATAAGGGAAGCTCACTCGACGACTACGCCGCATATCTGACCATTCAGGCGTATCTCCAAAGCAACAAGATCACCACCGCCGAGCCGGTGCTCGCCGAATTTATCAAGCGCTACCCGGATTCAATTTTCGTAAGCCAGATTCCGGTTCTTGAGGCCAACGCCTTCCTTCAGCAGGGGGATCCGCAGGGCGCGCTTTCTGTTCTGCGCGAGCACCGCGCCGAGTCCATCGCCGACAAGTCCGATTACCAGTACGCGCTCGCCAAGGCCAACCTTATGGCGGGCAACGCCGACGAGGCCCGCCGCCTCTTCACCCACGTCTATCTCACGTTCCCGCTGAGCGGCGAGGCCACGCTGGCCCGCAAGCAACTCGTCTCTTCGGGAGCCATTACCGGGCTTTCCGCCACGCAGCGCAGCCGCCGCGCGGACGCGCTTTACTCCGACCATCGCTACAGCGACGCCGAGGACGAGTACCGGTCCCTCGCCGCTGAAGAATCCCTGAGCGACTCCGCACGCAACCGCATGCTTGTGGCCGCCGCCGCGTGCGAGTGGAAGCTGAATAAGCTCTCCCAGCGCGAGGCCGAGCGCCTGCCGGACACAGACGATGAGGCCGGCGCGCGCCGCCTTTATCTATTGATGGAGCTTGCCCGCGACAAGAACGATACCGATGGCCAGCAGTCCATTGTCGAAAAGTTGAAGTCGCGCTTCCCCACCAGTCCGTGGCTCGCCGAGGCCCTCTACTCCAGCGGAAATATGTACCTGCTCCGCAAGGACTATCCGACGGCAATCAAGTATTACAGCGAGCTTGCCGCGCTCTTTCCGCATGAGTGCGACTCGCGCCACCGTCACGCCTGTTCCGACTACTCGCCTTACGTCCACTGGCGCGCCGCGTGGCTCACTTACCGGCTGGGCAACTATACCGATGCCGCCAAAATGTTCGACGACCAGATCAAGGACTACCCCACGTCTCCACAGGCGGCGTCCGCGCTTTACTGGCGCGCCCGCATCTACGCCGACCAGGAACACGATCCCACGATGGCCGCGAAATACTACCGCACCGTGGCCCGCGTCTATCCGCACTACTATTACGCCGACCGAGCCCAGCAGCGTCTTGCGGACATGGGACTGAAGCCTGACGATGACCCCACCGGCTCAGAGGAGTTGGACGACCTCCAGCCGCAGGACATTCCCGAACTGAGCGACGACGTTCCCGACCAGGACCCGCATCTGGTGAAGGCGCGGCTGCTCGCCAACGCCGGGCTCAACGAGTACATTTCGCCGGAAATTCAAGCCGCCGACGGCAGCGACCATTGGGGCAGCCTCGCGGAGGCCCAGATCTACGCCTCTTTCGGAGAAAACTGGCACGCCATGCGCCTGATGAAGCGCGCGCTCCCCTACTACGTCTCTGCGCCCATCAGCGCTCTGCCGCTCGCCTACTGGCGCATTCTATTCCCGCAGCCTTACTGGTCCACCATCAAGCAGTGCGCCACGCGCGACGGACTCGATCCCTACATGGTGGCGTCGCTGATCCGTCAGGAGTCCGAGTTCAATCCGTCCGTCGTCTCCTACGCCAACGCCTACGGACTGATGCAGCTTCTGCCCAGCGTGGGCCGCTCGCTGGCGCGGCAGGAGGGCATCCGCCACTTTGAGACGCGCGACCTGCTCGACCCCAAGCTCAACATCCGCCTGGGCTGCCTCTACCTGAAGCAAATGCTCGACAAGTTTGGAGACCACCCCGAATACGCCTTCGCCGCCTACAATGCCGGAGACAGTCGCGTGACCGACTGGCAGAGCGATCCGCATCCCTACCACGACATGGATGAATTTGTGGAGTCGATCCCCTTCACCCAGACCCGTAATTACGTGCAGGCAATTCTCCGTAACGAGATCATCTACCGCGAACTCGACAAAGCCTCGACCGAGCAGGTGGCGAAGGCCGCCGCAAGCAGCGAAACCAAAGCCACTCCGCAGGGCGCCAGTCAGTAAAACTTCGCTACACTTCGCGCAGCGATTCCAGTAACTTCTCCGGATCGTTCGTCGGAGGCAGGCAGCTCATTCCCCGGCACACCACCGCGACCGGCTTTCCGCCGCTCAACTCCGGCAGATTAGGTAGAGTCACAGCCAGCGCTGGGGGTAGGTTCGCAGTCGTCACCTGCTCCGGGCGAAAGACAATGACGCTCTTGTTTATGGCATAGCGAGCGGTCGCCATTGCAGCCAACTTGCGGGCCTCCGGCCCCGCGCCGATGACCACAACCTGCGCAGGAGACAGCAGCAGCAGTTCCAAAGCCAGACCATAGGTCCCAGCGTAAAGCCCAAAGTGCTCCACAATGCCGGCGAAGCTCTCCAGCGTCTGCTCCGCCATTTGGCGAAAGTCCTGCCGGCCGCTCAGTGACTCAAGCCGCAGCAGGGCCATTGCCGCCGAAGGATTTCCCGCCGGAGTCGGCGTGTCCTGCAATGGCTTGCGCCGTGCCGCCAGCACGCCCAGCGCGCCCTCGGTCTGCTCGGTGTCAAAAAAGCCGCCGCCGATTCTGTCGTAAAATCGCGTGGTCATCGCTTCGGCTACTTCCATGGCCGCCTCGTAGTAGCGGCGGTCGCCGGTGGCCCCCCACCCATCGACAAGAGCCAGTGTCAGAAAGGCGTAGTCATCCAGCACGCCCGCGACCCGCTGCCCCGGCGCACCATCCGGATAAGCCGCCACATGCGCCAGTCCGGCCTCACGGTCCCATGACTCAGCCAGCAAACGGTCCAGCGTCTTCAACGCGAACTCCCTCGCCTGGCGCAACTCCAACACCTTCGCCGCTTCCAGATACGCCGACACAGCCATCGCGTTCCACGAGGTGTAGATGGTGCGGTCTATATAAGGAGTGGGCCGCCGGAGCCTCGCGGCCAGCAGCTTTTCATGGGCGGTCCGAAGAAGCGCCATGGTTTCGTCCGTGCTGCGCCCCGCCTGCTTCGCCACTTCTTCCACGGAGAACTTGCGGTACAGCACATTCTTCGCGGGATTGTGGTGCATGTCGCCCAGCTCGCCAATGTCCCAGTAAGGCCCGGCGACCGCCAACTCATCCGGAGTCAGCACCGCCGCCGCCTCGTCGCGCGTCCAGGTAAAGTAGTCGCCGTCGTCGTCGAGAGACAGGTCCGCGTCCTGCGACGCATAAAACCCGCCGTGTTCCCGGTCCGTCATTATTTCGTCGAGCCAGCGAATGATGTCCCGCGCCACCTTCGCCGCATCCGCATCGGCAAAGCTCTGGAAGGCGTGGACGTAGTTCGCGAGCAGGCCGGCGTTGTCGTACAGCATCTTCTCGAAGTGGGGAACCACCCAGCGCTCGTCGGTAGAGTAGCGATGAAAGCCGCCCGCGAGCTGGTCGTAGACCCCGCCGCAGGCCATCCTCGCCAGCGTGACCGTGGCAGCTTGCCGCGCGGCTTCATCGCCCGTGCGCCCCGCCGCGTCAATCAGCAGATCGAGCATGGCCGGATGCGGAAACTTGGGCTGAGAGCCAAAGCCACCATTGCGTGGGTCGAACTGTCCAACGGTCGAGGTGAGGAGCTTGTCCACGATGCCAAGCGACAACGATCCCTCCCTGCCATCGAACGCCTCGCCATGCTCAATGGCCGCAAAGACGCTGTCCGCCGACTCCACAGCCTCATCGCGCCGGGTCTTCCACACATCAGCCATGGTTAGCAGCACACGCTCGAATCCGGGCCGCCCGTAGCGGTCTCCGCGCGGAAAATACGTGCCGCCAAAGTAGGGCCGGCCATCAGGAGTAAGAAACGCCGTGAGCGGCCAGCCGCCTTGCCCGCTGATGGACTGCACCGCCGCCTGGTAACGGCTGTCCACATCGGGCCGCTCGTCGCGGTCAACTTTGATGGCGACGAAGTGCTCATTCACGATTGCGGCAAGCTCGGGGTCCTCGTAAGATTCGCGGTCCATGACGTGGCACCAGTGGCACCACACCGCGCCAATGTCCAGCAGGACAGGCTTGTCCTCGCGCTTCGCCCGCTCAAACGCCTCCGCGCCCCACTGATGCCAATTGACCGGCTGATGCACCGCCGAACGAAGGTAAGAAGATGCCGCCTGATCCAGAGAGTTCCCCGCGTGTCCCATACTTCGAGTCTAACAACCGCGGTTCGTCCTCCAGAAATCGAGGGACTTGCGCCTTCAAACGTGCTACAGTTCTGGCAAACCCAGACAGTTTGGACCTGAAATAAGCAGACGGTGCCGAACAGGCCATGAGTGTGATCGCCGAAAATCCCGACGTAGCGACCCCCGCGCAGGCGCTTTTGCCTGCCCAGCCTGCGCCTGGAAAGCAGGCGGACGCTCCGAAATTAGCTGTCCTCATCCCATGCCATAACGAGGCCGCCGCTATCGAAGGAGTTATCGCGGAATTTCGGCGCTCTTTACCCGATGCCGAAATCTACGTCTACGACAACAACTCCCGAGACGAGACTGCTCTTAAAGCGTCGCGAGCCGGAGCTAATGTTCGACATGAAATGCTCCAGGGGAAAGGAAATGTAGTCAGGCGCATGTTCTCGGACGTGGAAGCCGACATTTACGTTCTCGTAGATGGGGATGGGACGTACGATCCGGCTACGGCTCCGGAGATGGTCCGCATGCTCCTGCACAATCGGCTCGACATGGTGAATGGCGCGCGCATAAGCAGCGAGCGTGCCGCGTATCGGCGTGGTCATCGTACCGGGAACGTTCTGTTGAGCGGCCTCGTCGGCTGGGTATTCGGGGACCGCATCACCGACATGCTTTCGGGCTATCGGGTCTTCAGCCGGCGCTTTGTGAAGTCGTTTCCGGCCATGTCATCCGGATTTGAAATCGAGACGGAGCTGACTATCCATGCCCTGGAACTCAGGCTGCCTTTAGGCGAAATGGAGACTCCATATCGCGAACGCGCCGTGGGCGGAGACTCCAAGCTGCGGACCTACACCGATGGACTGCGGATCATAAAAACAATCGTCTGGATGGTGAAACAAGAGCGCCCGCTTCAATTCTTTTCCATTGGAGCATTGATTTTGTTTGCGCTTGGGATCATTCTCAGCATACCTGTTCTCGTGCAATATCACCTGACAGGCATGGTGCCACGCTTGCCGACAGCCATCCTTTCCATGGGAATGGTCCTGCTTTCATTTCTGTCCTTGGCCTGCGGACTCATTCTGGATTCCGTTGCCGTGGGGCGCAAGGAAGCAAAGCGGATGGTCTACTTGTCCATACCTCTTTTCACTGGCTCTAGGCGCGCCGACGCACAGGAGGCCTCCTGGTGATTGGGAGCTTTTTCCCGCAGCGAGGGCAGGCCCTATGAAGATATTGATGGCATCCAGCTTTTTCGCCTCCCACAATGGGGGGCTGGAGCGCGTTGCTGGGGAATTATTTCGTGCCTTTGCCGACAGAGGACAGAAGATTGTCTGGATGGCCGGCGATGTTACTCCGCCACCGCAACCGACCGGGAAGTCACGCACAGTCTCTCTGCGCATTTTCAACTTTGTGGAAGATAAGA
>DASTXK010000262.1:0-3325 GCA_035765555.1 Acidobacteriaceae bacterium | reverse complement strand
CCACGTTTCTTCCCGCCGCCGGCAACAACAACAATGGGGCCATTCTGCCCGAAGGCTACACGCCGCCCAGCCACACCTACGATCTGGCCACCAACATTCAGGTGCAGGGCGACTACTTCAAGGCGATGGGAATTCCGCTGCTGCGCGGACGGTTTTTTACGCAGAGCGATACCAAGGACTCGCAGCTCGTCGTCATTGTGAACCATAAGCTGGCACAGCAGTCATGGCCGGGCCAGGACCCCATCGGCAAGCGCCTGCGCATTGGCCTGCCCAACATGGTGACTCCGTGGATGGTGGTCGTCGGCGAGGTAGCGGACGTGAAGGAAGGCTCGCCCGACGAGCCGACCAAGCAGCAGTTCTACGTGGTCGTCGATCAGGCGGAGAAGGACATTGGCACGCTGGGATCGCCGGGCGACCTGAACGGCAACGGCGGATACATCGCGTTGCGCACCGCGGTTCCTCCCGAGCAGATGGAGAACACGCTGCGGGCCACGGTGCAGTCCATTGATCCGCAACTGGCGCTCACGCAGATGCAGCCCATGTACCACGCGCTCTCGGAAGCCGAGGCCCCGCGCCGCTTCAACACCTTCGTGATTTCAGCGTTCGCGGCGGCGGCGCTTCTGCTGGCGATTCTGGGAATCTACAGCGTCATCGCCTTCACGGTAGCGCTGCGCTCGCAGGAAATGGCCATTCGCATGGCGCTCGGGTCGCAGCGGTCGGGCATTGTGGGGCTGGTGCTGGCCTCCGGCGCAAAGCTGGCCGTGATTGGCTGCGTGCTGGGAATCATCGGCGCGCTGCTCTCCACTCAGCTGCTGCAATCGCTGCTGTTCGGAGTCAGCCCCTTCGACCCGGCCACGCTGGTCATCGCCGTCGTGCTGATTCTGGCGCTCGCGCTCGGAGCTTCTCTCGCCCCGGCGCGTCGCGCTGCAAGCATCGACCCCATGCGCGCGCTGAGGGAGGAGTAGGGGACTGGCGTCACGGGCGAACGCGCGCTTCGCGCGCCATTTTGGATTTACCTATGTGACCGCTCCCGTTGGTCGCGGTATATTGTTGGCATTGCCGCTGACATTCAGATGCCCAATGAAGTTCGCATATCGATAGCAAATAGAACATTCTTGCAGCGACTACGTTCCATGGCGCTTTGGTGGGGTATCCCGGCCGTATGCGTGGAACTGTTCGGTGTACCAAGAGACCTATGGCTCTACGCGCTGATCTTCGTCATTCCTGCAAGTGCTGTAGGTGTCGTAACTGGAGCGACAATCCTGCATATGGCCGCAACACGTCGGAATAAAGATTGAGCGAAGTTGAAAGGTTCGCTGGGTCCTAGTAACCAGCTTCTCGCCCGTGGCGAACTGAGAGAATAACGGCTTCCTGGCCGTCGTAGTGATAGAGAGCGACATAGGTCCCCTGTCCAAACTCAATGACCCATTCGCGAAATTCCGTCGGCATTTCCTCGACTGTTCGTCCAATTTCAGGGTGGATTGCAAGGGCGCTCACGCCTCCACGTATGGTTGCGACGGCACGCTTGGCGGCCTCGACGCTCTTAGGCAAGAGGAAGGCGTGAAGCCGGGCGATATCTCGCAGGGCCTGCTGGGACCACCTTAAACGTGGCATTCAGGAGTAGGAGGGTTTTCGCCCTTCTCGAGCTTTTCGAGCCATGCGTCAGCTTCCTCGGCGGTGACGTGCAGGCCCGTGGCCTGGTAATGGTTCCAGGCAGCGAGCGCGTCCTGCCGAAGCTGTTCGCGTTTTTCTTCGCGCTCCACATATTGCTCGACTGCTTCGCGCATGATCCAGTGGGAAGTCCGGCGGCGAGCGGATGCCAGCTTCTGGATGCGGGCTTTGAGGTTGCTGTCCAGCTTCACGCTTGTTGTCGAGGGTTTCTGCATGAGGTGACTCTAGGTATTACCTAGTATTAATTTAGCACATCTACGATATGGAAAACGGGCTGCCGTGGGCCTTCAGCTTCTTAGCCGACCGCTTCACCAGCACTATACTTAGATTGGGGCGGTTTGCTTGTTTCCTTCGATTCGCCCTGTGCGCGTTGCCGTGCACTCCGGGGCGGACTTTTGACGGACCAGATCATCATTCGTGGGGCGCGGACCCACAACCTCAAAAACATTGACTGCGAGATTCCTCACGGGAAGCTGACGGTAGTCTCCGGCGTGTCTGGCTCGGGGAAGTCGTCGCTCGCCTTCGATACCGTCTACGCGGAGGGCCAGCGCCGCTATGTGGAGTCGCTCTCGGCCTACGCGCGGCAGTTTCTGGAGCGGATTGAAAAGCCTGACGTGGACCTGATCGATGGGCTGGCCCCGGCAATTGCGATTAAGCAGAAGAACTCCACCCGCAACCCGCGCTCCACCGTCGCCACGGCAACCGAAATCTACGATTACATGCGGCTGCTGTACGCGCGCTGCGGCACCGTCCATTGCGTGGTCTGCGTCGGCATTGTGAAACGCGATTCGGTCGACGAAATTGCCGCGGAGATTCTCGCGCTTGAAGAGGGAACTCGCCTGCACGCGCTCTTCCCGGTCGCCGTTCCGGCTGCGGCAGCGCCTGCGGAAAATAAGCCCGCGCGCGGCAGAAAATCTGCCAAGCAGGCGGCCAAAAACCCACCTGAATCTCCGCTGAGTGACGCCCTGAAAGACCGCCTCGCCGACCTCCGCAAGCGCGGCTTCAACCGTCTGTATCAGAACGGCAGCATCTACGAATTCTCCACGCCGGAGTCGCTGCTGGAAATCGACTTTGCCCAGCCCGTCTTCGTGCTGGTGGACCGTATCGTCGTCTCTGCCGAAAATCGTGCGCGCATTGTGGATGCGGCGGAGATCGGCTACCGTGAGTCCGAGGAAATCGCCTTTGAAGTAGTTCCAAGGGAAGACGGAGCAGAACGCCGCAAGCTGCGCTTTTCCGCCGCATTTGAATGCGTCAACTGCCACCGCGCATACCGCGAGCCGGAGCCGCGCCTCTTCTCCTTCAACAATCCTTATGGGGCCTGCCCGCGTTGCCAGGGCTTCGGCAACACCATCGATTTCGACCTCGACCTCATCATTCCGGACAAGTCGAAGACCCTCGATGAAGGCGCAATTGATCCGTGGAACCGCCCCAAGTATCGGCCCTACTTCACCGAACTGAAGCGCGCGGCGAAGCAGCACGGCATTCCGACGAATGTCCCCTGGTACGACCTCACGCTGGACGAGCAGACCTTTGTGCTGGAGGGCGCGGGCAGCTTTCCCGGCGTCCACGGATTCTTTGAGCATCTGGAGCGCAAGAAGTACAAGCTGCACGTGCGCGTGATGCTGTCGAAATATCGCGGATACGCGCTTTGTCC
>DASTXK010000261.1:0-6379 GCA_035765555.1 Acidobacteriaceae bacterium | reverse complement strand
TCTTTCGCGGACGAAAACCGCCGCCGCCGCTGGCTCATGTCGTTGGTCTATGTGCCGGGAGCGTTTCTCGTAGGCCTCTACCTCTTCGCCGTGCAGTACTGGTCGGCCACTGAAGTTCTGCGCCATCGCCTCGACCAGCTTCTTACCGGCTACGAGGCCGCCTTCTACGTGATGGCCGCCGTCATCCTCTGGCTCAGCTATCGCCGCACCCGCGTGCCGCTGCGCCGCCAGCAGTTGAAGTGGCTCTGGCGCGGAACCATCGTCGCCGTTGCGCCGTTCACGTTGATCTCCGCCATTCCGTTTCTTACCAACTCGACCGTTCCCGACTTCGCCACTGAAGTTGCCGGAGTCGCGCTGGTCTTCCTGCCCCTTACCTTCAGTTGGGCCATTGTGCGCTACCGGCTCATGGACACCGACCTCATCTTCAAGCGCGGTGTCACCTACACGCTGGCCACAGCCACCCTGGTCGGTCTCTATTTCGGAGTGGTTGCCGTCGCCGCCGAGCTTGTCTACAAGCGCATGCCCAGCGCCGGGACCTGGGGCCTGATCGCGGCCATCATCATTACCGCGCAGCTTTTCGATCCCATCAAGCGCATGATCCAGGACCGCGTGGATCGCGTCTTCGACCGCAAGCGCTACGACTACCGCCAGACGCTCATCGAATTTGGACGCGGCCTCAGTTCCCAGACCGACCTGCGCGCCCTGCTCAACTCCATTGTGGATCGCCTGCCGCGCACCCTGCTGGTCACGCGCGTCGCCGTCTTCCTCTCCAGCTATCCCGGCAGCTTCAGCTTTGCCGCCGGACACGGCCTGCCGCCGACCGTCTACGATCGCGCGACGGTTCTCGACCTCGGCTTCTTCAACTTCGACCAACCCGGCGCCGGCCCTCACATCTTTCTGGAGAACCCGCAGCAGGCGCTCCACCTCACCGACTCTGAGCGCCGCACCGCCTCACTGCTCGACCTCAACTACTACCTGCCTTGTCGCGTGCAGGACCGGGGCCCCCACGGACAGGTCTCTGCGCGTGGGGTGGAAGATCGCACCATTGCCGTCATTGGTCTGGGCCGCACCGCCGACGGCGACTTCCTCTCCAGCGAGGACGTGGAATCGCTCGAATCCCTCGCCAGCTACATCGGCATCGCACTCCAGAATGCGCGCCTCTACGCCCGCCTTGAAGAGAAGATTGCCGAGTACGAGCGCCTGAAGGAATTCAACGAGAACATCGTCGAGTCCATCAACGTCGGCATTCTCGCCGTCGATCTGGAAGACCGCATCGAAAGCTGGAACTCGCAGATGGAGGCCATGTACGCGCTCTCCCGCGCCGAGGCGCTCCGCCAGCCGCTCACTGCCGTCTTTCCCGCCGCGCTCATTACAGAGTATGAGCGCGTGAAGAACGAGGCCGGCGTCCACAACCTTTACAAGTTCCGGCTAGAGACTCGCGCCGGAGAGGCCCGCACCGTCAACATCGCCGTGGCGCCACTCGTCTCGCGCGACTTCAAGACGCTGGGCCGCATCATCCTCATCGACGACATCACCGCGCGCACCGAGCTTGAGGCGCAGCTTTCGCAGGCCGAAAAGCTCTCTTCCATCGGCCTGCTTGCCGCCGGAGTCGCGCACGAGGTCAACACTCCGCTCGCCGTCATTTCCTCCTACACGCAGATGCTCACCAAGCAGTTGCGTGGCGATGACCGCCTCTCGCCGCTGCTTGAAAAAATCACCAGTCAGACCTTCCGCGCCTCGGAGATTGTCAACAACCTGCTCAACTTCTCGCGCACCGGAAGCAGCGAGTTCCGCGAGACTGATCTGAACGCCATCATTCGCGACACGCTGACGCTGATCGAGCACCAGTTCAAGACCTCGCAGGTCACGCTCGACACCGCACTGCTGCCCGACCTGCCGCCCATCCTCGGCAATGCCGGAAAGCTCCAGCAGGTCTTCCTCAATCTCTTCCTCAACGCCAAGGACGCCATGAACGGCGGCGGCACGCTTCGCGTCGCGACGGAGGCCAATGGACACGTCGGCGTCGCCATTTCCGACACCGGGTCCGGCATCGCGCCTGAACATTTGCAGCGCATCTACGATCCGTTCTTCACCACCAAGTCCGCGCCCCGCGAAGGGCAGCGGCGCGGCACCGGCCTGGGTCTCGCCGTAACTTACGGCATTATCCAGGAGCACGCCGGCAAGATTCATGTCGAAAGCAGCACAGGCGCCGGAACAACCTTCTACCTCGAATTTCCCATGCTAAGGAAGCCCGCGCATGTCTGAGGCCGCCATCGCCACGCCCGCGACCCAGACGCAATCCGGGAACGCGCAGCGGATCCTCATCATCGACGACGAAGCCGCCATTCGCGAGTCGCTGGAAACGCTGCTAGGCCTCGAAGGTTATGCGGTTGAAGTTGCAGTGAACGGCGAGCAGGGGCTCGAACGCATCGAGGAAAATTCCTACGACCTGGTCCTGCTCGATCTCGCCCTGCCCGGCAAAAGCGGGCTCGAAATCCTGCCGCTCATCCGCGAGCGCCACCCGTCGCTGCCCGTCATCATGATCACGGCCTACGGCAAGGTTGCCAATGTCGTGGACGCCATCCGCTCCGGCGCGCAGAACTTTGTCCAGAAGCCCTGGGACAACGAGAAGCTCCTCGCCGATATCCGCTCCGCCATTGGCCTCTATCACGCTGAAGAGGAAAACATCCAGCTTCGGCGCGCCATGAAGCAGCGCTACAACTTCTCCAACATCATCGGCAAAAGCGAAGTCATGCTGCGCATCTTCGACCTGGTGGCCCAGGTCGCGCCCAGCCGCTCCACCGTCCTCATCCAGGGCGAAAGCGGAACCGGCAAGGAACTGATCGCCAAGGCGCTCCATTCCAATTCACCTCGCAAGGACAAGGCTTTCGTGGCCGTCAACACCGGCTCCATGCCGACCGACCTGCTCGAGTCCACGCTCTTCGGCCACGTCAAAGGCGCCTTCACCTCCGCCATTGCAGCCAAAAAAGGACTCTTCGAGGTCGCCAACGGAGGCACGCTCTTCCTCGACGAAATCGGCAACATGGGCATGGACACTCAGGCCAAAATCCTGCGCGTCCTCCAGGACCGGCGATTCATGCAACTCGGCGGCGTGCAGGAGATTCAGGTCGATGTCCGCATCATCGCGGCTACGAATGTTGACCTGCGCCAGGCCGTCCGCGACGGCCGCTTCCGCGAAGACCTTTTCTACCGCCTCAACGTCATCTCCATCGACCTGCCGCCTCTGCGCAGCCGCCGCGAAGACATCCCGCTGCTCGCCACGCATTTCCTGAAGCACTACGCGGAAGAAAACGGCGTGCCGTCGCGCACTCTGGCCGCCGACGCCCTGCGCGCGCTTATCGATTACGACTGGCCCGGCAATGTTCGTGAGCTTGAAAACGCCATCGAGCGCGGCGTGGTCCTTTCCTCCGGCCCCATCATCGGCTCCGATCTGCTGCCCGGCCACCTCACAGGCCGCAACTACTCCACCAGCCTGCTGGACCACAACCCGAACGCCTCGCTCTTCGACATCCTTGAAGACATTGAGCGCCGCATCATTATCGACAAGCTCGAACACTGCAACTGGAACCAGACCGACGCCGCCGAGCAGTTCCGCATCCCGCTCTCCACGCTCAACCAGAAAATCAAGCGCCTCAATATCGAAATCAAAAAGCGCGTGAAGGAATAGCTTCCTGGCTGACAGTCTCCGAAATGTGGGTGCCCCATCTTTGGCACGCGTCTTTTGTGCGGCAAAGGTGGGACACATTGCGCCACAATTCACCGGTCTTGCATCTAAAATGCAGATTAAGCCATGCCTCTGACTACGCTCGACGCATCTGCCAAAAAGGGAGTCTCCGCCGTTCAGCGATACGCGCTGCTCTCCGCGCGCGGTGTCGGCAATTTCTTTCGCCGCCCGTTTTACGGCGCCGACCTCATCACGCAGATGGACAAGATCGGTGTCGGCTCGCTGCCCATTGTCATCCTCACCGGCTTCTTCACCGGAGGCGTTCTCGCCCTCAACACCGCCTCCAGCCTCGCACAGTTTGGAGCCACCGCCGTTACCGGCCAGCTTGTCAGCCTGGCCATGGTCAAGGAACTCGGGCCCGTTCTCACCAGCCTCATGGTCTCGGGACGCAACGCCTCCGGCATGGCCAGCGAACTCGGCTCCATGATGGTTACGGAGCAGATCGACGCCATGCGCGCGCTCGGCACCGACCCGCTCAAAAAGCTCGTGATGCCGCGCATCGTCGCAACCGTGGTCATGCTCTTTTTCCTCACCATCGTCTCCGACGCTCTGGGCACGCTCGGCGGCGCATGGGTCGCCGTAGTTTTGCTGGGGCAGAACGCCGGCCAATACTTCCACTCCGCCTATCAAACCCTGCAATCCGCCGACGTGATTCAGGGCCTCGTTAAGCCCATCTTCTTCGGCTTCATCATCGCCACCATCGGCTGCTACTACGGCATGAACACCCGCGGCGGAACGCAGGGCGTTGGCAAGTCCACCACGCAGGCTGTGGTCGTCTCCTCCGTCCTCATCATCTTTGTTGATTTCGTCATCAGCCGTTTCATGATCGGTATATTCGGGCGCTGACGCATGGGCATTACTGAAATCACGCCCGACGTATCTCCCGCTCAGGCCCATCCTGACGCCCCGGCCATCCGCTTTGAGCATGTCTCCATCGGCTTCGACGCCAAGCCCGTCCTCGAAGACATTTCCTTCGATCTTCCGCGCGGCGACACTCGCATCCTGCTCGGCCCCGCTGGCGTCGGAAAAAGCGTTCTGCTCAAGCTAGCCAATGGACTTATCAAGCCCGACTCGGGCCGCATCTTTGTTTTCGGGTTTGAAGTCAGCGCCATGCGCGAGCAGGACCTCTATCCGCTCCGCGACTCCATCGGGACCGTATTCCAGGAAGGCGCACTCTTCGACTCCCTCACCGTGCGCGACAATGTCGGCTTCCGCCTCACAGAGGAGAGTGTCCCGGACGACGAAATCGACCGCCGCGTGACTGAGGCCCTTCGCTTCGTCGAACTCGAGCACACGCTCGACAAATTTCCCGCCGAGCTTTCCGGAGGCATGCGCCGCCGCGTCGCCATCGCCCGCGCTGTTGTTTCCCGGCCCGAACTGGTCCTCTACGACTCGCCCACCGGCGGCCTCGATCCCGTGACTTCGGCCACCATCATTGGACTGGTCATGAAGCAGCGCGATGTCTATAAGACCAGTTCCATCGTGGTTACGCACCGGCTGCAGGACGCCTTCATGCTGGCCAGCCACCACTTCAACCAGGAAACGAACCAGATGGAGCCTCTGCCTCCCAACCAGTCCGACCCTAAAACTGGATTTCTGGTCCTCCACCAGGGCAAGCTCGTCTTCGACGGCTCAACTCCCGACCTCGTCCGCAGCGACGACCCATTCTTGAAAGAATATTTGTCGTAGATCGGGGTGGCCCATTCAAGCGCAGCTTGAGTGGGGAACAAGGGTGGGTGAGCGAAACGTCACCGCAACGCCCCATCCAGAAACCGCTCCATCGCGGCCTGATACCCGGCGTCATCTTTCAACTCAAAATAGTCCTTCGGAGTAGCCGCCAGCTTATAAAGCTGCTCTGTCCGCGTCTGCGCGCCGTTGCGGTCCAAAAACAACTTCGGAACAGCCAGCGTCTTCAGCGTTGCCGTGGGATCAAAATGCTCGTGCAGCAGGAGCCACATGGGCAGCATCTTCGCCCGCCCGTCTGTCGAAATTACTTTTCGCGCCGGCTCGTTCGGGCTGTCCAGAACCACGCCCGCCGGAGCGTGCCGCGTCGCCAGGTCCGCCGCAACGCTCGCTCCATAGCCGGTCCCGTAGATCACAATGCGCTCGGGACTCATGTGCCGGGTGTCCGTCAGGTAGCGCCATGCCGCGTCCGCGTCGGCGTTCATGCGCTTCTCCGTGGGATGCGGCCCTTTGCTCTTGCCGTATCCGCGATAGTCAAACGCGAACACATTCACACCCAGCGCGTGCAGCGCGTCCAGATCGGCAACGTAGTTCGAGAGCGACCCGTTCGCTCCATGCAGGTAAAGCACCGAATCTGCGGCCCAGCGTGAGCCCACCGGGGCCCCCACGGACAGGTTCTCGTCCGTGGGGTGGTCTGCCGGAATCCACCACCCGTCCAGTCGCGCCACGCCCGTCTCGGTGTAGTCGAAGTGAATTTCCTCGAACTTCGCCTGCGGGGTGGCCGTAATTTTGTACGTCGGATGCAGCACAAGCTGCCACTGTCCCGCATAGAACAGCACCCCAAGCGTGAAGTACACCAGCACCGCGGCCGCTGCGATCACCGCGCCAAACGCGCCCAGCAGCCAGCGTCCGCTTACGGTTGGCGGAGCAGCCGAAGCAGCCGTCCCCTGC
>DASTXK010000260.1:0-8887 GCA_035765555.1 Acidobacteriaceae bacterium | reverse complement strand
CCCTTCCAGTCTCCGGTCCCGTTGACGCGCAGACGAAGGTCGAGATCGCCGAGATGGTAGTAGCCGTTTTGCGAGCGGGCTACGAGGAGGTCGCCGGGGGTGAAGTCGAATCCGTCAGCGCCTTTGGGCAGCAGCGCGGCGACGGTCTGCGAGGAACGGACGAGCTTCAGCGTGAAGTCGGGCGTGTTGAGGGTAATGTAGCCCTGGTCGAGCATGGGCCCGGGGTAGGGCTTTTTTTCCGGACGCCGCTGCGACCATGCGACACCGCAGAGCAACAACGCCGCAATAAGGGCGGCGGGACCAAGTAATTTCTTTAAATTGAAGCGGGCGGGAACTGAATCTGTTTGCCTCAAACGAATGGTAGACAAGTTCACTTCGCGCGAACCTCCATAAAAAAAAACAAAGTGCCGGATGCCTAAGCACCCGGCACTTTGGGGGTTAAAGAATTGCAAGCCTAAAACTCAAAGTTCGCTCTCAGATCAATTGTCCTGGCACCGTTGCTTGGGCCGCCATGGCCAAAGCCGCTGCTCAGAATCGAACCAGTAGAGTTGCCGAAGGTTGGGTGGTTCCAGGCGTTCAGGAACGATGCCTGGAGTTTGAACCGCATCGACTCGCGAATTGGAAAAGCCTTTCCGAGCGAGATGTCCTGCGTGAATGACCTCGGACCATGCAGGTAGACGATTTGTCCAAAGGTACCCGCAACAGCATTTGGCGTAATGAACTGAGAGTTGGCCCTACCACCGGTTGGGCTGGCCAGATACTTCGGATCAAGGATGTTAACAAAGGATTGTCCCGGAGCACGGTGGACGCCTACCGCGTTCTGGAGTTGCGACGCGGTTACGCCATTGAGCACGATGCCGCCGTCGCCGGTGTTGTTGAAGGTGCGATTGCCACCTGTCAGCCGGAAGGGTGACCCGGACTGCCAGGTTGTGATGGTTCCAATTGTCCAACCGCCGACCGTCTCGTCGAGGAAGCGGTTCCCGTTCAGGAACTGGCGACCCTTCCCGAAGGGCAGGTCGTAAGTCCCGTTGAAGTGCAGAACATTGGATATGTCAAAGAGCGACGGTCCGTAACTCAGTCCCATGTTGCGGAGGGTGAATGCGGTGTACGCGCCCGTCCAGTCGTTGGGAGAGGCAACGCCCAGGCTGTGGCTCCAGGTATAGTTGGCGTCGTACTGGAGACCATGCCAGTTACCTTGGCGTAGATCAACCTGGAGAGCATTGTAATTGCTGTAGCCCTTGGAAACGAGCTCACCGGTGCTATCTCCAGCCGCATACGGATTCGCCTGGAAGAAGTTGATCGGATAACCGGCCCCGGCGCCTACGTAACCGAGATTGACACCGCAGGGCGCAAAGCTCGCTCCCACCAGGTTGCAGAAGTAGGGCTGGTTGCCGTTCACGCCAGAGATCACGTCGGCCATGGAGCCAGCTCTGCCGTTGTTCAGATAAGTGATGAACTGACCACTCTTGTACTCTGAAGCGTTCGGACCGCCAAAAGCGGCATCCAGAATCGGAGTTGGATTGCCATAGCTGCTGGAGAAGCTCTTCCCCCCGCTGGCCGCCAGGTTTTTCTGGGCGTTCTGGAAGTCCTTGAGGAAGCCGTTCTCGAAGATATTTGTTTCGTTGGGATTAATAGAGATCCACTGGTGAATGGTGCGGTTGCCGTTGTAGCGCACTTCAAGGGCGAGATTACTCCCCATCATGCGCTGAATGCCGAAATTCCACGATTCAGAATATGGTTGCTTGAGGTTAGGCTCAATGCCGTTTACTCCGGGGCCGC
The DNA here is from genome assembly GCA_035765555.1 of Acidobacteriaceae bacterium. Taxonomy (GTDB): domain Bacteria; phylum Acidobacteriota; class Terriglobia; order Terriglobales; family Acidobacteriaceae; genus Silvibacterium. Next base: position 7,108 of record DASTXK010000260.1, on the reverse strand, counting down.
CCGTGAAGGCGAACTGCGACTGCGAAGCGGTAGCCACATATTCCTCAGGTGAGAGGATAGGCGCCGGCATAGTATCGCCAAGGGACAAGCTGCCCGGTTTAAAAGAGCCAGTGGTGTCGGTGTTTCTCGCAATCAGGTTGAACTGCTGGTAATAGAATTGCCCGAAATCAGTGGCGAAGTCCCAGAAGTACTGGTACGGTTCCGTAAATCGGCGCACAGCCAGACCGCCGCGGATGACGGTGTCGCCGTTGCCCAGCAGAGCGTGCCAGATGCTCCCGCTCTCGACCCTTGGGTTCCAGGCGAATCCAATGGCCGGCTGCGGTGTGACCCTCCACGGTGCGTAAGGCGCGTCATGTACGGCGATGGTGGGATTCTGCACGCCATTCAACTGGCCGGGCTTGAAGAGGTCGCCAACCGCCGTCGGACCGTAGATGGAGGCCTCATCCGCGGAGTGGTATTGCGCTGTAAGGTCCTTCTCCGGTGCGAAGATATCCCAGCGCAGGCCGTAGTTCAGCGTGAAGGTCGGCGACAGCTTCCAAGAATCCTCAAAAAAGAAACCCCATGCGGACGCCACTTCGTCCAGAGGATACTCGCTCATCGTACCGGTGGGGGAGTATTTCTTGTCCTTGATACTGTAGGCATTTTCTCCATCGACACCCCTGATTCTGCCGGTCAGGACGCCATAGAGGGCCTGCGCGTTGGCAAGATCGTCGGTGTTGGCGTAAGGCAGGGTGCCGCCCCCCTTTTCGTCACTGGTGAGCGCGCTCAGAACGGGGTCGCCATTGGCAATGCCAATGCGGTACTGGTAGAAGCCGCCCGGTGCGTTCCAGTAGTGGTCCTGCTCCCGGTACCAAGAGGCGCCGAACTGGAAGGTGTGGCTTTTGCGCTGCAAGGTCACGGCATCGTCGAAATTCAGGATTGGGTAGTAGGTGTCAATCGGAAGCTGATAATAGCTGCCTGAATCGCCATAATCCCAGAACACGGTGGGTTGGGTTGCATAAAGAGGCTTGGCGTTGTATGCAAAGGCAGTCGCGTCGTAAAGGTAGCCGGCTGTGAACTGGTTGATGACGGTGGGCGAGAAGGTGTAATTGAAACCGAACGAGGCGGTGTAGTTCTTGGTCAGATTGCCAGCGGTAAGAGCGCTAAATTTGTCGCCGGGGAAAGGAGGCGCGCTGCTGGCTGGATTGGATTGTTTCGTCATCAGCCAGGAAAGGTAAAAACGGGCCTTTTGGCTCGCGTTGTAATCAACACGGAAGGCCGGATAGTAGTAGGTAGTGGGGTTCGGAACCTGCCAATCGATCTCGTTGAGGTTCGGGTCCGAGGTTGGCGAGACGGTCCCGCTCGATACTGAGGAGTTGATGGCGGCCTGCTCGGCAGCAATCGTTTGATTGATGGTGTCAGGAAGGTCTGAGTTCTGCTGATGCGCGGTTGACAGGACGTTGACGGTGTGTTGCTTGCCATCGGTACCGGTGTAGGTGTAGTTGCCGTTTTGCGCGTCGGCTGTGAAGAGATCGCTCGACGTGGTATAGCCGCCGGGAACTCTGCGTGTTGCAAATGATCCGAAGAAGAAAAGCTTGTCGTGAATGGCCGGGCCGCTGACCGTTCCACCGAAATCATTGAAGATTTGCTTGCTTCTCGGCTGGTTGACGGCATTGTTGTGCCAGCTGTTGGCGTTCAGCCAGCTATTGCGGAAGTCCTCGAACAAGCGCCCATGAAACTGGTTGCTGCCGCGGCGGGAGACGAAGTTGAGCTGCGTGGTGGCCTGGCCGAAACCGGAGTTGAGATCGAGCTGGTCGGTCTGGACCGTCATCTGCTCAATGTCCTCAAGGCGGGGCTCAACCTGGGGAGACATATTGCCACCAAACTTCATGCGGGAGGTGCTGCTGGCCATGCCATTGATGTTGTTGCCCTGGTCAGTGGAAGGCAGGCCGTTGAAGGTCCCGTTATAACCGGGAACCTGTTGAGCGAATGAAGTAATATTGCGCCCACTTAGCGGCAGGTCTTCAATCTGCTTCACGTCGATAACGCTGCCGATGGCGTTGGAGGTGGTGTCCATGACCGGAATGGCTTCAGCATTGACCCGCACGGTTTGCGTCGTCGCGCCCACAGGCAGTGTCGCGTTGATGTCGCTGACATGGGAGGCCTGAACCACGATCGCGGAATACTCCCTGCTCGAGTAGCCCTCTTTGGTAATGATGAGCCTATAGGTGCCGATGGCCAGATTGACGAATGTGTGGCTTCCATCGTTCGCGGTTACGGCAGTGCGGACGTCGTTGGTTCGCAGCGCGGTGAGCGTCAGCTTAGCGCCGGGGATGACCGCGCCGGACGAGTCCAAGGCGGTCACAACGATCGATCCCTCGGAACCGGCCTGTGCGAATGCAGGCAATGCTGAAATCATCAGCACCGCAGTTAAGAAAGCCACGATCAGGGGTTTGATCTGAAAACGAGGCGTCATCATACTTCTTCCTCCCAAAACTCTTAAAACGTTTTCTCGCCGGAATCCGCTGCGAACCAAATATGGAAAACCCCGAAGACCCGGTTCGGGGCTCCGAAATTTCTCCGGCTGTATTTGAATTTCAAGTTGTATTGCAGATTGTATTCAATTGTCAAGCACGGAATTGTAACTTTTTTTGTATGTGGCTCAGGGGCCCTGCGGAGGCCTCTTTTCCGCCAGAAGACGCCCAACCAGCCGCGACATTTCCCGCGCCTTTTCCCGCTCCCCAAGGCCGTTGTAGGCAGTGGCCAAACTGGTGTACACGGCGGGATTGCCTGGCTGGAGCCTGCGGCCAATTTCCAGATGCTCGGCCGCGTCCTTGTAGCGCCCTTCGCGCAGGTAGAGCTTACCCAGAGCAATCTGCGTGGCCGAGTAGCCGGGCTGCTCCTTCGCGGACTGCTCCAGCGCGTTTTGGGCCTCGGCAAACTCCGGCTGGCCGGGGACCGCGCCTTCAAACAGCAAGACGGAACCCAGCAGCTCCAGGGTCTGGTAGTCGCGATGGCCGTCTTTAACGGCCTGGCGCAGGAGGCTGGCCGCGCCCTTCAGATCGTCCTCGTAGAGGCCCTTTTGCACCCGCGCAAGCGTGCCGATGTAGTCGCCGTTCGCAAGCTGGGCCGCGCGATTGAAGTCGGGCTTTGCCTCGTCAAACCGGTCCAGCCTGCTGAGAAACACCGCGCGCTCATAATGCAGACGCGCCGAGTTGGGGAGGTTCTTCAGGCCCACGTTCACCATGCGCAGACCGAGCTCGTAATCCTGATGATCGGTGCAGGAGTCGGCCATGTAGGCGTAGAGCTTTTCATCCTCAGGGGCCGCGGCGGCAGCCTCCTGAAAAACCTGAAACGCGGGGCCGGTCTGGCCGTCGCCGATATAAGCCTGGGCCAGCAGGTTGTCGATGATTGTGGATTTATGACCGGAGGCCCGCAGCGATTCAAGCTCGGCAATGGCCTGCTTGTAGTCGCCGGTCCCGAGATAGCAGATACCGAGGTTGACTCCCACGGCGTAGGGCGCCAGCCCCTCTCTTTTTGCGGCGAGCAGATGCGGGATGGCCTTTTCAAGCAGCCCCTGCCGGGTCAGATCGGTTCCGGTGCGCAGCTCGGAATCGGCGGTAGCAGGGGTGGTCTCGGAGGCTGGGGAGTCTGACGGCAGGGCCGATTGGGACGAAGGCCGAGGGCCGCGCTGAAGCGAGACCTGAGCAGACGCGACCGCAGCCAGCAGGCAGCACACGACTGCCACGCACGCCACGCTACTTCTACTGCTCATGGCGGTATTGTATGCCTTAAAAATCAACGGCTGTCCAGAGGGTGATGAATTCTATTTTGTATACATTTTTCGATTCAGGTATAAATTCCCGCGAGGCATTTTTTCGTCTCGCGAGGTGATGAATGGATCGTAGGAAGTTTTTGCAGAACGCGGCGGCCGGGGCAGTCGCCCTGAACACCCTGCCGGCAATGGCAATGGAAGCCTCCAAGACCGGCGCTAGGAGCCAGGCAACAAGCGGGCGGGAGTTGGGGGCGGTTCCGGCAAGCAAGGTTTCGACCCAAGGCCACACGCTGCACAGCACTTTCAGCCGCAACGGCGAGCAATGGAAGGTCTATGAGGACCTGCGGACGCGCGACGGCGTCATTACATTCGTCTCCTCGTCGGGAAAGGCGCGGGTGCTTCCCAAGACGGCGGAGGCGGTTTTCCCGGAAGATGGCCCGCAGTATCTGGGGCTGGAGTTGAAAGACATTGGCATGGCTGCACGCGACCTGCTGGCCGACAAGCTGCTGGCGAACGGCGATCCTGTGGAGGCCGAGGTGCGGCGGGCCGCTCCGCCAATGGACTCGGAGCACCGCCAGGGCGGGCGTGGGTATCGTCCGCGCTGGAACACTTTCGTAGGAACGCGCGAATGCAGTGACACGATGCCGATTTATCCCAGCGGAAACACGCGCACCTACCACCCTATTCAGTACATTGGCGAGCTGAGCAATGAGCGCGCGAACAAGCGGCACGAAGGGCTGGTGGGCGGCTGGATGCCGGCAGTGCGGAAGGTCCTGCCCGGCGACAACGGCTCGTATTACGAAATGATTGTCTTCGGCGATGTGCTGGCGAAGGACCGCTTCATTGTGCAGACATGGCACCGCACGGCGAAGATCGAAAACGGGCGCATCACCAAAGTGGAGTTCGGCTACAGCTATCCCGCGTATGACGGCGGCCACGCCTCGCCCTCGGCGGAGGAGTTTTATCGCGGGCTGCTGGAGTTCGCCGAGTACTGGGAGCGGCTCAACCACGAAACCGTGCCCATCACGCTGCCCGATCCCAGTTGGACGAACTTTGTGAACTACGCCTTCATGAAGGAGCAGATGGTCCGGCCTGACGGCTACTATCCGAAATACGGCGCGGTGGACCGCGACTACTACGGGCCGGAGTACGACGGGTTTCAGGACACCTTCACCATGTCGTTCTACGCGAACCTCGAATGCGGGCGCTTCGAACAGACACGCGAGGTCGTCGACAACTACTTCACGCATTTTGTGGACGACAAGGGAATGGTCAACATGCGCGGGCCGGAGACGGGACAGTTTGGCCTTACGCTTTGGCTGATCGCGCGCTACTACAACTACACGGGCGACAAGGCGCTGCTGCTGAAGCACCGCAAGAAGATTGAAGCCACCGTTGCCCTGCTGGAACACCTGCACGACGTCTCGCTGAAGCTGCCTGAATCCGACCGCGGCTACGGACTCATCTCCGGCTGGTGCGAGTCGGACTCATGCCTTATGCCCGATCCCTCTCTGTGGTGGAAGCCGTATTTCTCCAACAGCGCATTCACCGTGCGCGGCTGGCGCGAAATCGCGGGCACGTGGCGCAAGCTGGGCCTGAGCGGCGGCAGCGCATGGACACGCCGCGCCGACCAACTCGAGAAGCAGTTGCTCAAGAGCATCGACGCGAACACACGCCGCGATATGAACCCTCCTTATGTTGCTCTGCTGCCCGGCTCCAAGCTCACCTTTATGGAGGCGTACCAGCAGGGCCGCAATGAGCAGGGATGGGCGCACCGCTGCTACACCGAGTTGGTGCATCCGGGCGTGCTTCCTGCGGAGCAGGCCAACGCCGTCATCGACACCATGCGCGCCTACGGAGTCACGACCATCGGCGTGGTCGCCAATGTGGAGCGGCCAAACCCGCGCGGTCGCGCCATCCTCGGCTTTATTTCCTACGGATACGCGCATGAACTGATGCGCCTTGGCCGCATCGAGGAATACATCCTCTTCATGTACGCGCACCGCTATCACGACCATTCGCGTGGAAGCTGGACGGCGGGCGAGGTCTCCGGCATTACCGGCGGCGGAGCGCTCTTCTGCATCCCGGCCCAGCAGACGATTCCGCTGCTGGTGCGCTGGGCTCTGGTATGGGAGGACCCGGACGAGGACCAGCTCTGCTTTGGCCGCGCTCTGCCGCGCGAGTGGATTGCGACCGGCAAGCCAATCGCCATTGAAGGCGCGCCCACCCGCTGGGGCCGCGTCCACTACAAGCTGGAACCGCGCGGGGCCGATGAACTGGTCGCGACCATCACCATGCCGGAACGCGGCGAGCTGCCCAAGGAGCTTCAGGTCAGCTTCCGTGTCCCGAAGGGCAAAGCAATCTCCAGCCTCACGGCGAACGGCCAGACAGTCTCGCCGGGCAACAAGGACAAGGACACGGCGGTCATTAAGCCGGGAGGCAAGCGGAAATTTGAGGTGGTAGCGCGCTTCGCCTGAAACTTACGCCGCAGTTTCCCGTCACACAGAAGGACTGGATAGCCAGTCCTTCTTTCGGGATGTTAATTTGTACGCAATATTGTATTCTTCAGTGACCGCGATGAGTTCGGCGCGCTGAAAAGAGAGATGAGGGTTGCGAGTCATGAACCAAAAGGTAAGTCGTAGAGGATTTCTGGGTGGGGCCGCAATGCTGGGAACAGCGGCCCTGATGCCGTCGAAGGCGGCGGCCCAGGACGCGAAGCCGGGTAAAAGCACCGGGAAGGACACAGCCGTCCAGTACCTGACGGACGCCAAGCTGGCGGAAAAGGTGACGTGGAAGGCCGAGCCGTTCTCCATGCAGGACGTTCGCCTGCTGCCGGGATATTTCAACGACATGAGGGAGCTGAACCGGAGCTGGCTCTATTCGCTGCCCAATGACCGGCTGGCGCACATGTTCCGGGTGACGGCGGGCATTCCCTCAACCGCCGATCCGCTGGGCGGATGGGAAGAACCGACGGGCGAGCTGCGCGGACACTTCATCGGGCACTATCTTTCGGGCGCCGCGCTCATGTACGCCTCAACCGGAGATGATTTCCTGCGCGCCAAGGCCGACGAGCTGGTGGCGATGCTGGCTGAGTGCCAGGCGCCGAGCGGTTATCTGGGCGCGTATCCCACGGAGTTCTATGACCGCCTGCGCAACCACAAGCGTGTGTGGGCGCCCTTCTACACCTACCACAAGATCATGGCCGGCCACATCGACATGTACCAGCACTGCGGCAACAAGCAGGCGCTGAAGACCGCCGAAGGCATGGCCCGCTGGGCGCACGATTACGTAACGCCCATCAGCGATGAGGAGTTCCAGAAAATTCTGCGGGTGGAGTACGGCGGCATGCAGGAG
>DASTXK010000259.1:0-4767 GCA_035765555.1 Acidobacteriaceae bacterium | reverse complement strand
GCGCCGCAGATGAGCATAATGCGGCGGTCGCGGCTGTCCAGCCGGAGCCGCCTGAGCTTGGCCCAGAGCCAGGAGCCGATGGCGCCGCCGCTGTAGATGCCCGGCCCTTCAAGCGCGGCGCTGCCGCCGACGCCGACGGTGGCAATGGCGGCGATGATCTTCGCGAAGAACGGGCGCATATTAATGTCGCCCTGATGCTCGTGGTACGACTTGATGATTTCCTCGGTCGAGTGCTCGTCCGGGTCGGGCGTGAAGTACTGCATGATCAGCCCGGCGATGGTGAAGCCGCCGAACATGACGGGAACGATGGCCCAGTGGTGGTCGAGGAAAAAGCTCAACAATGTGGGCCACATCAGGTTGAGAATGACGACGACGATGCCGGTGGCGATCAGGCCGGTAATGACGCCAATAAGAGGCGCGATCAGCAGCCACTTTTTCAGGTCGCGGGAATAGACCGCGGTCAGGTCCTCATGCACCATCGGCAAGTACTTGCGCAGGAAAGGGTTCTGCAGGATACCTCGCCTTGTGTTCCGAGTTATGGTTTCTGTCTCAATCACTTGATTCGTACGTTTCCTTTTTTCTCGCGAAGTTCTTCGGGTTTCGTGGTCAGGTCCAGCGGGGGCCTGCGCCGGTCGCTGCTGACTGGCTCCGGGCCAGGCTTCAACTGCGGCCACGCAAGTCCCAGAAAGCCTTTGAACGCCCTGGTTTCCTCCCGATGAAGCCGCGTGAGGTCGGAGAGGATTTCTCTCCCGCTGGGCGTGAGCGACACATTCACGACGCGGCGGTCGGTTTCATCCTGCGCTCGGCGGACGAGCCCATGCTGAACGGCGCGCTCGATGAGCCCGACGACGGAATGGGGGCGCTCCTGGAGGAATTCGGCCAATTCCGAGACGGTGGCCGAACCCCGGCCCGTGTATCCCGCGATGCCCAGCATGAGCTGGTGCTGCTGGGGGGTGACGCCGCAGCGCCGCGCGGCCTCCTCGCTGAAGCGTAGAAATCTGCGCAGGGCGTAGCGGAAGCGCGCCATCTCGCGAACCACTCCCTCGCCGCCGGGCTGTGTGCTGTCCGGGGCGTTCCGGGCCAATGAAGCTTGTGGGGTGCGGAGGGCCATGGTTCACTTTATGTCGCGTCGCGACTTTTTTATTATATCGCAATACGAGCTATTTTTGAGAGGGTTTTTGGAAAACCGAAAGATGGGTGTTCCGAAAGGGCCTGCGACTTTTCCAGTCCCATGGCATCTATAATTTGAAGGCGACAGAAATATGCCGGGCAGGCTGACTCCTGCACGGCGGCAACAAGGGAGGAATATGGCGGGACAGGCAATTATTGAAGTGAGCGATGCGACCTTTGACCAGGAGGTCCTACAGTCGGACCAGCCGGTCCTGGTTGATTTTTGGGCATCATGGTGCGGCCCCTGCAAGGCGCTTGGCCCAATTGTGGACGAGGTGGCGACGCAGTACAACGGCAAGATCAAGGTTGCCAAGATGGACGTGGACCGCAATCAGGCGACTCCCGGACGGTATGGCATTCGGGGGATTCCGGCGCTGCTGTTCTTCAAGGGCGGCAAGGTGGCCGACCAGATTGTGGGCTATGTGCCCAAGGACACGATTGAGCAGAGCATCACGAAAGTGGTTGGCTGACCCGGCAATTAGGACTTCTTAATGAGACCGCTTTCGGGCGGTCTTTTTATTGGTATTATCCCCCTTCCGAATTTTGCCGATACACAGGATGGATTCGGGAGGCAAGGATGCAAGCAGGTTCCGCGATGACCGCAGCGCAGTCCACGCAATCAGTCCCGGCGGCGACGATGCCGCAGAATCGACGCCAACATCCGCGTTATCGCTGCGAGGGCGACGCGGAGGTATTTGTTCCGCATGGGGCGCTGCTGTTTCGGGGAAAGATTCTGGACCTGAGCTTTTCAGGATGTTTCATTGAGGTCCCGGCCCTGGACTTGGAGCGAGGCACTCCGGTCGAGGTGTCGTTTTCTTTGCATCAGATCCAGTTTCGAGTGGCTGGCCGGATTGCGATGATGCACCGCAGGCGCGGCGCTGGGATCGCATTTAACGCGCTCGGCCCGCGACGCACCCGTCAGATCAGTGACCTAATCGCTGAACTGAAGGAAGCGGCTTCGGAACGGACCGGGCTTCCTGAAAGCGGAGCGGCGTAAGTTTTGCCTCAGACCTCTATCAGCGGAAACCGCTCGCGCACCTCATAGCGCGAGCCGGACGCCTCGGTAAAGCTTTCGTAAAGCAGAAATTCGCGGGCGTCCATCGCGGCAAACGCCGGTTGTCGCTGAATTTCGTTTCTTAGCCTCTGGATTCCGTGGCGGCCTTCCTTGCCCTTGCTCCGCGCCAGCGTGATGTGGGGGTGATACTCGCGCGCTTCCGCCGGAAAGCCGCAGGGCGCGGTCGCGGCGAGGACTTGCTGCTGGAGCTCGGTGAGTTCGGGAGTGAGCCGCACGCCGGCGAAAAACACCCCGGCACGGTCAAAGAATCCAAGCGATTCAAGCTGAACGGAGACGGGCGGTGAGCGGAGTTCGCGCAACCGTTCCGCGACACACGAGTATTGCTCCTGCCGCGAATTTCCCAGAAATTGCAGCGTAACGTGCCACGATTCGGGCGCTGACCAGCGCAAGCCGTCATCCTTCTCATGGAGCCGCGCCGAGACGGCGGAAAGCTCGCGCGCGGCGCTGTCCGCCAGCGGAATCCCGATGAACAGGCGCATAGTCCGGTCAGCAGACCAGCCGTTCGCGCGGCACCTTCAAGCCGTCGAGACGGCCCAGCAGGGTGAGCGCGACGGCTTCCGGACGGAACAGCGTGGTCGCCATTTCCATGACCTGCTCGGCGGTCACGGCCTCTACGCGGTCGAGGATTTCCTGCTCCCCGAAGAAGTAGTTGAAGTACATCTGCTGGCGCGCCAGGTTCGACATGCGCGAGGTGGAGCTTTCGAGCGAGAGCAACAGGTTGCCCTTCAACTGGTCCTTGGCGCGGCGCAACTCGTCGGCGGGCAGCGGCTCGCGTTTGAGGCGGCTGAACTCCGCCATCACCAGATCCACTACCTGCACAGCGCGGGCGGCTGATGTTCCGGCAAAGACGCAGAGCGAGCCGGTATCGCTGTAGGGGTTCAGATCGCTGAAGATGGCGTAGGCCAGGCCGCGCTCCTCGCGAATAGTCTGGAAGAGCCGCGAGCTCATGCCGCCGCCCAGCACGGTGTTCAGGATGAGCGTGGTGTAGCGCGACTCATCGGCCACGCGCGGAGCGGGCACGCCGAGGCACATCTGCACCTGCTCCAGCGATTTCTTGTTGCGCAGGTTGATTTTGGCCGTGGTCTTGGGCGCCAGGGCAGCGAAGTCGCTCTCGCCTCCGGGCAGCGACTCAAAGCGGCGCGTGACCTTCTCCACAAAGGAGTCGTGGTCGATGTTGCCCGCCGCGGAAAAGATCATGTTACCGCCCATGAAGCGCGAGCCGTAGAAGTTGAACAGGGTCTCGCGCTCAAAGCCGCGGACGGTTTCCTTGGTGCCGAGAATCGGCTTGCCCAGCGGATGGTCCTTCCAGAAGGCCTGAGTGAAGATTTCGTGGACGAGATAGTCGGGATTGTCCTCGTCCATTTTGATTTCCTCGAGGATGACTCCGCGCTCGCGGTTGATCTCCTCTGAGGCGAAGGTCGGGTTGAGGACCAGGTCGGACAGAATCTCAAGCGCGACCGGAACGTGCTCGTCCAAAACCTTGACATTGAAGCAGATGGTTTCCTTCCCGGTAAAGGCGTCGAGGTTGCCGCCAATGGCGTCTACCTCGCGCGCCAGCGTTTGGGCCGACCGCGATTTGGTCCCCTTGAAGACCATGTGCTCGACGAAGTGCGAGATGCCGTTGACCTGCGGCAACTCGTGGCGAGAGCCTGTCCGCACCCAGACGCCCATGGCCACCGAGCGGACGTGTTCCATCTTCTCGGTGAGGATGACGAGGCCATTGGGTAAAGTGGTGCGCCGTATGTTTCTTTGGTTTTCCATATCTGTTCCGTGCTGGTTCCCGAAAGCCTTGATAGATGCCTCCGCGCGCCCGAATTACTGATGGGCGAAGGGTGCATCGGTTGCGTTATGCTCAGTTCTGAGATGTCGCCAGGCAGGAAACCAACTACCTTCATTTTAGACGCTGCCGGGGTCCCGAACGGTCCATTGCTTTTTGGCCTTAAGAATGAGCAGCTTACGGCGATACTTCAGGGATTTTCGGCCCCCGCCTACCGTGCCCGGCAGCTTTCCCAGGCGCTTTATCGGGGCTGGGCTGAGGGCCTGGAGGAAGTGACGACGTTGCCCAAAGAGCTTCGCCAGCGGCTCTCCGAGGCCGGGTACGCGGTCGGCCTGCCGCGGATTGTGGAGACGTTTACGTCGGTGGATGGGACCGAGCGGTATCTGATTGCCGCAGCCGATGGCCAGACCGTCGAGACCGTCTGGATGCCGGAAGGTGACGAAGGCGAAATGGGAGACGGCAGCGAGTCGGCGGCGTATCACGACGCGACGGTTTGCGTCTCCAGCCAGATTGGCTGCGCCGTGAACTGCCAGTTCTGCCTGACGGCGAAGCTGGGGATCATTCGCAACCTGACGGCTGGGGAAATCGCCGGTCAGGTGGTGGCCGTGCTGAAGCGGCACAAGGTGCGGATTGGGCGGGACCGCATTAATTTGGTGTTTATGGGGATGGGCGAGCCGTTCCTGAATTATGACGCCTTTATGGACGCGGTCCGGCTGCTGGTCGCGGAAGTCGGGATTCCGGAGTC
>DASTXK010000258.1:0-3938 GCA_035765555.1 Acidobacteriaceae bacterium | reverse complement strand
CTCGCCGGCCCGGTTGGGCAGCTCGCCCAGCGGGATCAGCGTGGCTCCGATGTTGGCGATCTCATACTCGAAAGGCTCACGAACGTCGAGTACAAATAGGTCGTCTTTGCGGTCCAGATGCTGCTTCAACTCAACCGGAGTCATCTGCGGGATTCCATTCTTGATGGGCGTTCCGCTCAATGATTCCTCCTTCGTTTCCGGCCCAATTCCGCAGAACTGCTTGTAGTCGATCAGCTTCGTTACAGTTGGATGCGTGCCGCAGACCGGGCAGTCGGGGTTCTTGCGAAGCTTGAGTTCGCGGAAGCGCATTCCCAGCGCGTCCACCAGCAGCAGGCGCCCGATCAGCGGCTCGCCCTTGCCGAGGATGAGCTTGACCGCCTCGGTGGCCTGAATGAGTCCCAGCAGACCGGGCAGGATGCCGAGGACTCCGCCCTCAGCGCACGAGGGAACGAGACCCGGCGGTGGCGGCTCGGGATAGAGGCAGCGGTAGCAGGGGCCGTCCTCGGTGGCGAAGACGCTGGCCTGGCCTTCAAAGCGATAGATCGAGGCGTAAGCGTTCGGGATATTTCCGGCGAGCACGCAGGCGTCGTTCACCAGGTAGCGTGTGGGGAAGTTGTCCGTCCCATCGGCCACGATGTCATAGCCCTTGATAATGTCGAGCGCGTTCTCGCTGGTGAGCATCGTCTCGTGCTTGATGATGTTCATGTAGGGATTCAGCGCGAGGAGCTTGTCCGCGGCGGAGTCGATTTTGGGGCGGCCCACGTCCGCTGTAGAGTGGATGATCTGCCGCTGAAGATTGCTCTCCTCAACGTTGTCGAAGTCCACCAGGCCGAGGGTGCCGACTCCGGCAGCGGCCAGATAAAAGGCCAGCGGAGCGCCCAGCCCGCCCGCGCCCACGCAGAGGACCTTCGCGGCCTTCAGCTTGCGCTGGCCCTCGACTCCCACTTCTGGCAGGAGGAGGTGGCGCGAGTAGCGGGAAAGATCGTTTTTGCTCAGTTCCGGCAAAGCCACCGGATTTTCAATTGTCGTTGCCATGATGTTCCTTGTCAGCTTCTAACTTTTAGCTTTTAGCTCGGAGTAAGGTCCTGATGAATTTTGTCCCCCACTCAAGCAGCTTGAGTGGGCCACCCTCGTGCATCCCGACCAGCGGGAGGGCCACAAACGTTACACCAGACATGCGCCAAAGGCGCGATTGCCTGGACGGCCAGTCCCGGCTAGCACCCGCCGGCGATGGACGGGATGATCGACAGCGCGTCCTTGTCGCTGACCTCGGTCGCAGCTTTTTTCGGAAGGTAGCGGATATCTTCGTCGTTCAGGTAGACGTTGACGAACGACCGCAGCTTCCCCTCCTCGGAGTAGAGGTGCTTCTTGAGGTCGGGATGCGTGGCCGTGAGGGCGTCGAGCGCCTCGCCCACCGTGGTCGCCGAGACACTTACGGTGTCCTGCTTATTGGAGTAAACCCGAAGGGGAGTGGGAATGTGAATCTTCATCGAAACCGTCCTTGTTGAGCTAGGGGAAAACGTGTTGAGGAACGGGCGGCTATGCGCGAACCCGTGCCAGGATGGGCAGGCCCAGCCTCAACATCGTTCGGTTTCGAGCGCGGCCACTTCGACCGCTTCATCTTCAAACGCCTTATCCTCCTCGGTGGTGCCGGTGAGCAGGAAGGAGTTGGTCGCCTGGGCGGTCCCTTTTTCGACCGCTGTGATGACATAGGAGCAGCCAAGCCAGTGGGCCTCGGCAAAATCGGTCTTTGACCACTGGGCCGGATGGTCCGGGTGCGAGTGGTAGAAGCCGACAATATCGAGTTCGCGTTCGCGACCCTGGCGCTGGATTTTGACCAGTTCCTGCGGAGCAATGTTGTAGCGATTGTGGGCCGAGTCGGTGCGGGTGTTGCCAGCGCGGACTGCTTCGTCCACTTCATTGGCGCCGTCCACCGAGCGTCCGAGCAGCACGCCGCAACACTCATGGGGATAGGTCTCCTCCCCATGGCGTCGAATTGCGTGATAAACCTGCTCGTTCAGCCTCAACATGGCTTCGCTTACTCCTCCCAGAAACGTTCGGACAAATACTTGTCCGCCGAGTCGGCCAAAATAGTGACGATCACGGCTTCGCGTCCCTGCTTCGCCTCTTCCTCGGCGATTTGCAGGCATGCAGCTACGGCGGCAGCCGACGAAACGCCGACCAGCACGCCCTCAGTCCGGCCCAGCCGCTTGGCCATGGCGTAGGCCGCCTCGGTCTCCATATCTATATTACGGTCTGCGAGCGCGGAATCATAGATGGGAGGCACGATAGCGGTGGCCATGTGCTTCAAACCCTCAAGGCCGTTGAAGGGCGAGTCGGGCTGCATAGAAATGCACCGGATGGCCGGATTCAACTCTTTCAGCCGCCGCGACGTGCCGACAAACGTGCCTGAAGTGCCGAGTCCCGCGACAAAATGCGTGAGTTGGCCCCCTGTCTGCTTCCATATTTCATTGGCGGTACCGAGGTAGTGCGCGCGCCAGTTGGCGTTGTTGCCGTACTGGTCGGCGTAGAAATATTTTTCCGGCTGCTCGGCGGCCAGCGCGCGCGCCTTGCGAATCGCTCCATCAGAGCCGTCCGCGGGATCGGTCCAGATAACGTTTGCGCCGTAGGCAGCGAGAATGCGCTTGCGTTCCAGCGAAACATTGCTCGGGATGCAGAGCGAAACGGGAAAGCCCATGGCCGCGCCCAGCATGGCGTAAGCGATTCCGGTGTTGCCGCTGGTTGCATCCAGCAGATGCTTGCCCGGCTTGAGCAGCCCGCGCTTCTGCGCGTCGGCCACAATGCCGGAGGCGGCGCGGTCCTTGACGGAGCCGCCGGGGTTGTTCCATTCGGCCTTGCCCAGGATATGGATTCCGGGCAGGTGCGAGGTGAGGCGCTCCAGCCGGATCAGCGGCGTGTTGCCGATGCGGTCCAGAAGAGTGGTCCCGAGCGAGTTGGTGATGGTTGCCATTTCTGCTTGCAGCATTGCTTGCAACATTGCGATAGCACTCCCGTTGTGCGACAGTGAAAAAGAGGAATGAGAGCGCTAATCTCAGTGTAACGATTTACGCCTCAATCTCACAATCCTTTCCGGACCAAATTGCCATGCCTAAGAAGATCAAGTCGCTTAGTTTTGAAGAAGCTGTGAGCCAGCTTCGCAATCTCCATTTTGATGTTCAAGAGGTGGCCCAGGTCGCAAATTCGGCCCTCGCAAATCGTGTGCGCGTCTCCAAATACGACTGCGCGGCGGAGCTGGCCCGCGACGAGAAGGGCGGCGTTGCGCTGGCGCATAAGCCGGGAATCGTGCTGGGCGGAGAGATTGCTGTTCTGCTCGACCGCGGCTTCCAGAAATTTTTCAAAACCAGCAAGCTGGAAATGGCCGCGACGGCGGAACGCCTGAAGGCCGAGTATCGCTTCACTCAGGAACTGGACGAGGCGACCGGCGGCGTGAGCCTGTATAACGAGTCGCTGGGCACCACCAGCGACACCTATATGTACGACCGCCTGAAGGGCCGCAATGGCGACTGGCCGGGCAAGGGGCGCGCTCCCTGGGCACAGGCCGGAGCATCCGGGCACTGAGAAATTTCTGAGCGGCGGCCTTTGATCCGGCGTCTGATTCGTGAAGGGGAAATTCCGATGCGACGGAAACTGCCGATCATCACCGTGGTTGCTGCCGTGACTGTTTTCGCACTGGCCGCGTTCGCGCAAAGCGACCTCTCTCCCATTCCCGCCAAGCGCGCCGCCGATTCCTATGCCATTTACTCGCTGCTGATGCCGGGCCAGCCCTTCAGCAGCATGGCTCCGTCGCAGACCACGCGCTGGGCCATTGCCGAGAGCACCGTCAATATCAGCGACATGAACCCCGCCGTTCCTCCCGACGGGCAACTCACGCCCCCACCCGACAATCCCGATGGATTCAGGGAAGCGCTTGAGGACTA
>DASTXK010000257.1:0-5668 GCA_035765555.1 Acidobacteriaceae bacterium | reverse complement strand
CGCGCGTACAGCGCATGGTATCGATGGCATAACCGAAGGGCCGGAAAAATCTCCGGACTGCGGCTCATTACCGTATCGGAGTTTTCACGAAGCGAACTCGCCCGCCACCTCAAACTCGACCCTGCGAGCATCGCCGTCATTCCGCTTGGACACGAACATTTGCTGAACGCGGAGCCAAGGCCAGAGCTTCTGCAAAAACTGCAATTAAGTCCGGGCGAATACGTGCTCGCCGTAGGGTCGGCGAATCCCAACAAAAACTTCAAAGGGCTGCTGCTGGCATTCAGCATCCTGCGGCAACAGCTTCCGGAAAAGACAAAGCGAATGCGGCTGGTGATCGCAGGCTCGGTCGGCGACCCAATTTTTTCGGAAGCGGTTGGGCAGCAGGAAAACGTCGTCCAGACCGGCTACGTTACCGACGGCGAACTGCGCGCGCTGTATGAAAACGCCGCCTGCTTCGTCTTCCCGTCGTTTTATGAAGGATTCGGCCTGCCGCTGCTGGAAGCCATGGCCCTCGGCTGCCCCGCCGTTTCGTCCAACGCCGCATCGCTGCCCGCGCTTGGCGAAGGGGCCGCGCTCTTCTTTGATCCGCACTCGCCGGAACAAATGGCCAACGCTCTCGCGCAGGTCCTCAACGATCCAGATTTCAGAGCAGAGCTATCAGAACAAGGGAAGCTGCGGGCAATCCAATTCCGCTGGCGCGAAACAGCGCGACAAACGTGGGAAATTCTGCTGGAGGCTTCGGCCTCCTGAGCCCTACTTCTCGCGTGCCACCACGAAGTCCGGAACCCACAGCAAAGCGCGCTTGAACTCCGAATCCACCAACCCGGTGAGCGAGGCGCGCGCGGTTTCAGCGTACTGGAAGGCCGTGTTCATCGCATAGTCCACCGAGCGGTGCCGATGCAAAATGGCCATAATTTCAGGATGCGTCACCAGATCGAAGTTGCGATCGGAGAGCACGGTCTGAATCGCCTCCCGCTCCACCGGCGAGCCATTCTCCAGCGCGTGAATGACGGCCAGCGTGGCCTTGCCCTCGCGCAGATCGCTGGCCACGGGCTTGCCCAGCGTCTCTTCCGTCGCGGTCAGGTCCAGCACGTCGTCCACAATCTGGAAAGCCATGCCCAGCGCGCGACCGTACTCACCCATGGCGTCTTCCGCCCTGCCGTTTACTCCGGCCAGAACCGAGCCCAGCCGCATGGAAACCTCGAACAGGCAGGCCGTCTTGCGATAGATCAGCGAATTGTAGTCGTCCTCGCCAATCGCCGAACCGAGCTTCTCCATCTGTAGCAGTTCGCCTTCGACCATTTGCTGCGTCAGGCCAATCAGCAAATCGAGAATCCGAAAATTCCGCTCGTCCAGCGCCGTGCGAAACGCCTGCATGTAGAGCCAGTCGCCGGCGAGCACACATTTCGAGTTGCCCCAGGCCGTGTTGGCGGAAGGCCGCCCGCGCCGCGTCTCCGCCGCATCGATGATGTCGTCATGCACGAGCGTGGCGGTATGCACCATCTCCACCACCGCGCCCAGCCGAATCATCGCCTCGCCGGAATATCCCTGCGACTTGGCCGAAAGCAGCAGCAGCGAGGGACGAATACGCTTCCCGCCGCCGTCGCGCAGATAATCAGAAATCTCCGTTATTGCCGCGACCGACGAAACCGACTGCGACCCGAACTCGCGCTCAATGCCGCGCAGGTCGTCGTGGAGCAAGTCGAAGACCTCCTTCGCCGTCGCTATGGCCAGTGTGCTCACGCCTGCTTTTTAGGATGCCTTTCTTCTAGTTGGAGCGATAGTTCGTAAACTGCAATTCCAATCCGAAATCGTGTCCCCGCAGCAATGCAATCGTCTCTTGTAGAATATCGCGGTCTTTGCCGCTGATGCGCACCGTATCTCCCTGGATCGATGCCTGCACCTTCTTTTTGGAGTCTTTGATGAGCCGCACAATGTCCTTGGCCTTCTCGCCCGGGATGCCTTGCTGAAGCGTGATCTTCTGCCGCACGCTCGAGCCCGCCGCCGGTTCCACTTTGCCGTACTCCAGGTTCTTGAGCGGCACTCCGCGCTTCACCAGCTTCTGTTGCAGAATCTCCACCACGGCCTTCAGCTTGTACTCATCCGCCGAGGCAAGCTGCAATGCGTCCTCGCCCTCCAGCTTGATCTCCGAATGAGAATTCTTCAGGTCGAAGCGCGCGTGGACCTCTTTCGACGCCTGCTCCACAGCATTGCGGACTTCCTGCAAATCCACTTTCGATACCACGTCAAAGGAATTATCGGCCGCCATTATCCTCTTCCCGCTCTGAGAGTTGTCCCAATCTCCATCTTAACCTTTATGCGATGCGAAAAGGCATGCGTCACGCAACAAAGCGAGACCCGCTGGATTGGCGGGTCTCATTTGTGCTGCTATGGAAATTTCAGTGCCGTCCGTGGCCAGATGGCGCTGCTGCGGGACCATGAAAGGCCGGAGTTGGCGGCGCATGGAAGGCCGGAGTCGGTGGAGCATGAAATGCCGGAGTTGGCGGCGCATGGAACGCCTGCGATGGCGCGCGAAATACCGGCGTGGGTTCGCGCGAGGGCGCCCGGACCGGGGCCGGCGAGCGGAACACCGGAGTCGGCGTATGCATGGGTGGGCTGACCAGCCCGGGCGCTCGCACCGCTCCCGGGGGCAAGGGGCGGTCCGTCGTCCTGAATCCAGGATTCGCCCGATAGACGGGCTGGCTAATCGACGGGTTCTCTATCCGATAGCCCCCAATTGCTGGCCGGTACATGGACCCCGCATAGACATTGCGCATCGGAACCCTTGAGGTCGCCAAACCCGGATTCGTCCGCTGTACCGTCGAGCTGAACCCCTCGCCCAGCGGCCCTCCGCGCAACGGGTGCAGCCTCGACACTACCGGAGAAATCGCCTGGCCGTTGTAATCGAGCACTCGCACCGATGTTCGCCTGCCGGAGTTTTTCCCAACGATCTTGATCTGTCGCGTATGGTTCTCCCCGCGGTTCACCGCGATCAGCCGCGGATTATGCAACACAGGCCCATGGACCGGATGCAGCCGATGCCGTCCCGGACGATGGACTCCGCGAGGCCGCCGCGGGCACCTGTAGCCCGCGGGCATGCTCCGAATCGTCCCATACGGATACCATCCCCCGCCAACCCCGACTCCACCCCATCCGCAGTTCGAAGGGAACCACATCCAGCCAAAGCTGTTGAACCAGCTCCACGAGCCGCAATGGTACGGCCACCATCCCCAGGAGTAGCCGGAGATCCAGGTATACCCGATGCCACTGTAATAGCCCCACGCGCCCAGCCCATAGGGGTCCCAATCCTCGCCAACGCCCGAGGGTGTCCACCCCATGCCGTATCCGGGAACGTCGTACCAGTCGCCGTTCGCGTCAAGATCGCTCCATGCCGGATTGTCCGGCTCATCAAGCCCCGCGCGCGCCTCGGACTCGCTCTCGTCCATGGCTGCCAACGCCTCGTCACGGTCGGAATTCCACTGGTCCCAGCTATTGAAAGCCACGCTTTGCACCAACTGGTACTCGTCGGCATTTTGCGGATCAAACCGCACCGACTGGTCGGTATGCACATCAGCCGACAGATTCTCGTCATTGCTCATATGCACGCTGCCGTGCATCACGGCCAGTTCCGCTTCCGGCTGGTCCAGATCGAGCCGGAAGATGGTGTCATCCAACGGAGCAATCACAATGTTGTTATGACCAAACTCTACGGTATATTGTCCGGAGCGCCCGTTCAGTTCGTAATACGTCAGCCCGGAATCGGCTTCCACCACCGTCACGGTCTGGCCATCGTCATCCCGCGACAGTTGCTTCAGCGTAATGGAACTGTTCGGCGCCACACGCGCCACGCTGCCGTCTTCAAACTGCACTTCGACCCGCCCATCCTGGGCGGTCACAAGCTTCATACCCTCGACTACCGGCATGTTCAGTTCCGCACGCTGAAAGACCGTTTCGCCGCCCTGCAAGACTTTTACGCTGCCCTCAACCGCGCTGATGCGCACGGCGCGGACCTGGCTTTCCGGAGCGGCCTGCTGAAGCGTGGGCTGGTCCGGGGGAGGCGGCGGCGTGGTCGCATCGTCCTGCGCGAGGGCCGGTCCCGCCGCGGCCATCGCAAGGCAGAAAAAAAAGGCCACCGTCCGGCCCATCCATCCAAATTTCCTTGTATGGCCTTGCATCGCGCACCTCCCCTTGGAAATACCCTCTACAGGGTATCAACGTGCCAGCCCGCCGAAAAGTTTCGCGCGGGCGGAACTTACCCGGCGCTCAGGGGCCGTCGCGGCCGCTCCTTACCGGGAGGCGACCGTCTGCTCCAGCAATGAACGCGCGCGGGCGCGTGCAAGGTCCATCACGGCGTTGTCATCCGCAATCGCCTCCAGCTCGGGAGCGATGTTTTCAGTTTCAAGCGCGCGGCCATCCCGCACGGCCTCCTGCAGCGACTCAAGTTCATTCTCAAGCGAAAGCCGGTCATAGCGATGCTCCTGCCTGAGACGATTGCCCACCTGAAGCGTGTAGCCAACAGCTACTAGGGCTGCCGTAATCTGGTTCACGTCCCGCTCACGCGAATAATTGAACGTGCAGCTTCCCGAACCATCCGGTCCCGAGTAGGCAAGCGTCTTCTTTCCCGTGAAGGCAATGTGCTTGCGTTGGTCCGCGCAGTCCGATGCAAAAAAATGGTCCTTGCGGGCTGCCTGGAAAAGCCGGGCAACAAGCGGCTCATGAATGTGGATGGGCCGCTTCACCTGCTGGATTGAAGGCGCTTCGTAAGTCGCCGTGTAGGTCCCGCCGCCGTCCTCGTTGATGTCCAGCGTGTACGCCCGGGGTTGAATCTGCGGGTCTTCAACCGTGAAGCGAACCTGTGCGCCAGCCGAAGCCGCCCTTGAGTGCTGCGCGAAAGCGCCCCCGGCGAGAATAATTCCGAGCAGGACAGCGGCAATCTTCATCGGACTGGACATAGGAAAGTAGCTTGGGGAGATAACACCATTACGATAAGCTGCCGCGTGCCCCGAATCAACCTTCTTTAGCTCCCCGCCAATCCTCAATCGCCTGCCGGATCGCTTCCGGCGCGAGGTTGCTGCACCGCATCTTGTACTCGGGGATCCCGCCCAGCGCGTCCGCAACCGCCTGCTCCGTAATCCCGCGGGCCTCGTCCACCGGCTTGCCCAGCACCATCTCCGTCGCCATCGACGAACAGGCAATGGCCACCGCGCAGCCCATGCACTTGAACTTCGCCTCCGTCACCACGCCGTTTTCAATTCGCAGCGTAATCAGCACCGTGTCGCCGTCAAATGCGCTCTTCACCAGCGCCTTTCCGGAAGGCCCCTCCACTCTGCCCGCATTGCGCGGATGGGCATAATGATCGCGGACCAGTTCGCTGTACACAATCCCCCCTTCTTGAGCCTACCGCAGCCGAAGCATACGATGAAACGAGGCCAGAGTCATGTCTCCCGACTTCTATAGCAAAGCCGCCGAACTCGCCGCCCAATCCGAATCGTTTGCCATTGCCACCGTTATTCGCGTCGAAGGCTCGTCTTCCGCCGCGCGTGGATCGAAAGCGCTCATCGATTCCTACGGTAAGCTGCTCGCTGGCTGGGTCGGCGGAGGCTGCGCCGAAAGCGCGGTCCGCAGTGAAGCCCTCAAGTCGCTTGAATCCGGCGCGCCGCGCACCATC
>DASTXK010000256.1:0-3269 GCA_035765555.1 Acidobacteriaceae bacterium | reverse complement strand
AGGCCCGCCTCAGCGGACCCGTGTGCCTGCGAATGGGCTTCCCTAGCCGACAACCCCCGCCCGCAGCAGTTGCGACTTAACCGCGATGCGCTGTTCCAGGCTCAGCCCGCTAAGCGCAGCATCCAGGGCGCCGGCTTCCATCGATTCCAGCGAGGTTATGCCCTGCTTGGCCAGCAACTGCGTGGTCGTCGCGGGCAGCGTCTTCCGCGCGGAACCGCCCTTGGACTCCTGCGCGCGCAACTCGGCAATCTGGTGCTCAGCCCGCGCGAGCCTGCGCTCCAACTCCAGTTCGCGTTCGGACACCGCCGCCTCCTGGTCAACCTCCGCGACAATCTTCTGAACGTCGCCCGTCGCCTCGGCCTCGCGCTGCTCCATGCGCTCCATCATGCGCTCCAGCAGACTGGCGGCTGCTGCGAGCTTCTCCGCGCTGGCCTGCAACATCTCGTTTGCTTCTATCTCCATCGTGCTTCCTTTCCTTTCTCCGGTTGGAAAATATTGCGTTCATTCAATCGCCGCGGCCTATCCGCCGGAGCGCGCCTTGAGGCGAACTCCCGGCAGTGCTTTGCGGCCAGTTGAAATGACGTGTTGCGGTACGCCGCCTTTTCGCGCAGCAGAATCGCCGCGCCCGTAAACGTCGCCCGCGTCAGCTTCCATATTTCGGCGTTCATGTCCTCCACATGAGCGTCCGCAATTTCATACGACATGCCCATCATGCCCGCTTTGCCGCTCCGCATCCGGTCTTCCACCTCGGGGAAATCCTTCCCGAAAAGATACCCGCTCACGCGCAGCCGGTTTGCTTCCACATCGGCCCGCGTAATGATGCCGCACTTCCTCCTCGCGTCATGGCCGTCCCAGCCCGGCGCGTAATCCACGGCCATGCCCATCAGCGACGGCAGCGCCGCAAGCGCCGCCTCCCGCGTCAGAATCACCCGATGCCCGCGTGCCCCCGACGGAGGACGGTTGCTCGGCTCGTCCACCAGCGTAAGCACGCCCTCAAACGGGACCCGGTTCGGATGCCCCGCCACCTCCGGCAGCGCGACTGCCAGTGCCTCCAATCTCATTCCCGCTTCCCCCGATCTTCCTCTGTGGTCAATTCATTTCTGTCAATGTTGGCTTCGCAACCTCCTCTTCCTTCTTCCGGTCTGGCGCCGAGGACAGCAGAGCCAGCCCGCGCATCGCCCGCACCTCATTCACCGTCAGAACTCCGGCCTTCAGCAGCTTCATCTGGATCTGGATTTGTGACAGCTCATCCCGCGAATCCAGTTCGTTGAACACAAACTCAAATTCACGCCAGCCCAGCCGCTTTGCAAATAAATCCCTTGTGATGTGCTCCGCCAGCAACCTCGCCAGCGGTGTAATCGCGCTTTTGAAGGCCTCATCCATCAGCTCCGTCGCCGTCGCGCGGTTCACGCTCTGCTCCAGCCCCAGCAACAGCGGAGGCAGCCCAAAGGCATTCGCCACCATGCGAATCAAAAACTGCTGCCAGCTCAGCCGCAAGTCCGCGTCCGTGCCCTGCGCAAAGCGCAGCACCTCAGGCTTCTGCTCCGTGCTGATCAGCGGCACTCGTCCCGTGCCTTCAATTTCGTCCTGCCACCACCGGATCAGCCGCTCCTGCTGCGCCGGCGACGTCTCATTCAGCCACAGTGCGTACTGCACCACCGAATTGCTCGCCAGCTTGCCCGCGAACCGGTGCGCGCTCAGAAAGGTGTTCACCGTCTCAAACGCCACCTCCAGCGGCCCCAGCCCAAACGGCGTATAGCTGCGCGGATTCATCCGCACATACATCAGCTCATCGTCGTTCAGAGGAACCAGGCCCGCTCCTCCTGTCAAGCCAGTCGATTGCGCGTAGCGCGGCGAATCCGACGACCCGTCCCACTTCGGATTGATCTGGATCGTCGCGCCGTCCACCGGCCAAAGCTCAAAAGGCTTTTCCGGAACGCCCGTAAGGTCCATTTCCATCGCGCCAAAGCCGCCCACCAGCGCGTCTTCCAGCACCTGCTCCACCAGCGTGCGAAACGAATCCGAATCGTTCGGCTCTTCCAGTGCGCGCCGTAAAATCGCAAGCCGCCCCGTCGCATCTTCCACCGTTTCCGGCGTATAGTCGCGCTTCAGCCGCACCTGCCAGTCCATGCTTGCCACGCGATCCTTGATAATGTTGATTGCCCGCCGCACCAGCGGAGTCTCCGCAAATTTCCGCAGATTCGCCGGAGTCGGCTTGGGCAGCACCCGCTGCGCCTGGTATGGACTTAGAATCGACGGCAACGCCACCGTCTTCCGCTGCGCCTCGTTGTGTTGTGCCTCTGCCGCCGCAACCTCGTCCGCTCCCCACCGCTTCCACGCATTCCGAATTGAATTCGTCACACCCACTCGCCTTCACCCCTCCCGCTCTCAACAAATTTCACGGCAAAACAAAAGGCATGGCGCAATGCCATGCCTCGACTAATTCCCTAATCCCTAATCTTTTAGACCCTGAGTTCCCGCCTCGCCGTCTCCGCCACCCGGCCCATGTCGCTCGTCGTCAACACCCGAATCTTCTGCGCTTCCATCGTTTCCACCGCAAACCGATACTGATCCATTCGCTCGGCATCTTCTGCCGCCTCCCGCAGCGGCTCCACCACCGCCGTCAGTTCCAGATCGGCGTTCTCCACGCGCCGCACGCCTTCCGTCAATGCCGGTACGCTGAACGCCAGCACCTTGGCCAACTCCGAATCCCCCTCCAGCGATACCGCGTGAAACATCCGGATCACCCCATTCGGTCGATACCCGCAGTCCAGCCGCAGCGGATCGCCCGGCCTCGTGTAACTCGCCGCCGCAATACGCTTCCGCATCAGGTCCCAAACGCCCGCGCGCTCAAACTCCGTCCGCATCCGCGTGTGGATCGCCGCCCGTCCGCTGCGCCGCGACACTCGCTCCCGCTTCCGCGTCTCCACATGCAGCGCCATCAACTGCTCCAGTTCCGCCGGGACCGATTCCGCCAGACACGCCTTCGGCGACGTCACCTGCACCAGGTTCGAGAACGACTCCTCCAGCACCTTCATCACCGGCTGCGCGTCCTCCTGCAGCCTGCGCCGGACTTCAATTTCCAAGGCCTCCAACATTGCCGTGTCCGCGTCCGGATCCACGCACCGCACCCGAGACCAGTCTTTTGTGAAGCGCACCACCGCGCTCTCGGGCCGCCCCGCCTCGCGCAGCAGCACCCCGATATTCACAAACTCGTTTTTCACCGGGTCCGGAACATACCGCACCAGGAAAAACTCACATGGCTGTCG
>DASTXK010000255.1:0-5479 GCA_035765555.1 Acidobacteriaceae bacterium | reverse complement strand
AGCACCTGGTTCGGGACCAGGGGGTCGGAGGTTCAAATCCTCTCTCCCCGACCATTTTCAAGCCTGGCAAGTGCCTGCTGCCGCGCGCGCTTCCCCGCTTCCAGCTACAAACTTATCGAATCGGGTTGTGGGCCGCAGAGTAATTCAGAGGCCCCCAGTTGCACTCACCTAAGAATGGGGAGTTGCCGTCTGACTGCTGGGCCTGGGTTCCCGGCGACAAACAAGCGTTCACTGCACCGGTTCGCGGGCCTCGGAGTCCCACGAGAAGCGAAGTTCAGCGCAAATAACCCTCTTCAGTGGCAAAGAGCAATTAATTTTTTGAAGTCTTCTAATCGGCGACGAAAAGCCCGCCCTGCCAACCGGAATTAACTTTGCATCTTAACCGTGGTTTACACTGGAACTCAGAATGGCCGCTCCTTCCGCTCACTCAGGACGAACCTCACTGCTGCCGCGCGTCCGCGGTTCCGAGGTGTGGTCCTATCTCGGCCCGGCGTTTGTGGCCTCCATCGCCTACATCGATCCCGGCAACTTCGCCGCGAATTTCGCGGGCGGCTCGCAATTCGGCTACAAGCTGCTCTGGGTGCTGCTCTGGTCGAACCTCATGGCCATCCTGGTGCAGTATCTTTCCGCCAAGCTGGGCATTGCCACCGGCAAAACGCTCCCGGAAAACTGCCGCGACCGCTTCTCGCGCCCCATGACTCTGCTGCTCTGGATCACGGCCGAGCTCGCCGCCATGGCCACCGATCTGGCCGAATTTCTCGGCGCCGCGCTCGGCTTTTACCTGCTCTTTGGCCCGCGCTTTCTTCTCTACGGCTGGAGCAAGACCGAAATTCTGCTGGTCTCCGCCGTCATCACCGCCATTTGCGTCTTCCTTATTCTGCTGCTCGAACTCTGGGGCTACCGCAAGCTCGAACTCGGCATCATGTTCTTCGTCTGCATCATCGGCGTCTGCTACGCGGTCGAAATGCTGATGATCCGGCCCGACTGGGGCGACGTCGCCCTGCACACGCTCGTCCCCATGCTCGACGGCAAGAGCGTCTACATCGCCGTGGGAATGCTGGGCGCGACGGTCATGCCGCACGTCGTCTACCTGCATTCGGCCCTCGTCCAGCCGCGGGTCACAGTGCAACGCGATGATTCAAGGCGCGGCAAATTTCTTAAACGGGCGCGCCATCTCCGCTACGAAACCATTGACGTATTCGTCGCCATGAACAGCGCCTGGCTGGTCAACTCGGCCATGGTCGTCGTGGCTGCGGCGGTTTTTGGCGGAAATGCCCTCGCCAATCCCATTGAAGACGCGCACCGCACTCTCGGCCCTCTGCTCGGCCCCGCTTCGGCAATCATCTTCGCCATCGCGCTGCTCTGCTCCGGACTCTCGTCCTCCACCGTCGGGACCATGGCCGGCCAGGTCATCATTGAAGGCTTTCTCCACATCCGCTTCAGCATCTTCCTGCGGCGGCTGCTCACCATCATTCCCGCCGTCGTGGTCATCGCCGTCGGACTCGATCCGCTGGAGATTCTGATCATGTCGCAGGTGGCGCTGAGCTTCGCGCTGCCCTTCGCGCTGGTTCCGCTCATCGTGCTCACCGGCAACCGCGAAGTGATGAAGCAATTCGTGAACAGCCGCCTTACTCACGCTCTCGGATGGCTCACTGTCAGCATCATCATCGCCCTGAACGTCTTCCTGCTCTGGCAGGCGATTTGATGCCGATACAGACTGGACGCGCGATCATTTCCCGCCCCGCCTCTTTGACACTTCCAATCGCCGGTCCTATAGTTAAAGAGTGGCTTTTGTGCTCGGGATTCATGCGCAAAAGCCGTGATCGCCGCTCCTTTTCATTCCCAGCCTGCCGGAAACTCCCATGGAGACCGTAGTGCCGGGCCACTCAACTGGCCACACGCCGGGTCTTCTTTTGGAGAACCCGCGCAGACCCGGAAGCGAAAGGGCCCCGATCCCCGAATCTTCGCAGGCCGGCTCTGAATCCAATGAGTGTCTGCGAGGGAAATGCAATTGTTCTGACGGCGCCGCGTTTCGCGTGGCTTTTCTCCGGACATTGCAAGGCGGCTTAACGGGACCGCCGACCCAAGAATCCCGGAGCTGGCAGTTATGGCAGACGTCCTGAATCCTGAACAAGTCGAGAACACTCCACTGAACACCGATATCGAAACCCCAACGCTGGAAGCCGCGGCGGACCATTCTGATCCGTCCAATGAACCCACCTCTAACACCGAAGCCACGACGGCCCAATCCGCCGAACACGCCCCCGAACATACCGAAGCCCCCGAAGCCCATGCCGAGTCCGACGAAGGCGATTTCGGCAGCATGGAAGACTTTGCCGCCGCGCTCGAGTCCTTTGACCGCGAGCAGGCCGCGGCGGAAGCTGCCGCGCAGGCCGTCGACGACACCACCATCGTCACCGGAACCGTTATCAAGCTCAAGGACAAGCATGTGGTCGTCGATGTCGGCCTCAAGTCCGAGGGTTTGATTCCGATCGAGCAGGTGCTCGACCACACCGGGCAGCCGAAGGTGGCGCCCGGCGATTCGGTCGAGGTCGTCATTGAGCGCGAGGACCCTGAGGGCGGCTATCAACTTAGCTATGAAAAGGCCCTCCGGCACAAGGTATGGGGCACCATTGAGGCGGCCGCCAACGAGAAGACCTCCATCACCGGCACCGTCGTGGGCCGCGTGAAGGGCGGGCTGACCATCGATATCGGCACCAAGGCGTTTCTGCCCGGTTCGCAGCTTGAGATTCGTCCCGTCCGCAACCTCGACGCCTACATTGGCCAGCAGATTGAAGTCCGCGTCATCAAGCTGAACAAGAAGCGCGGCAACATCGTCGTTTCCCGCAAGGAAATTCTGGAAGAAGAGCAGGCTGAACGCCGTACCGTCACACTCGAGCATCTGGAAGAGGGCAGCGTCCTGACCGGCACGGTAAAGAACCTGACCGACTACGGCGCGTTCGTCGACCTGGGCGGCATTGATGGCCTGCTCCACATCACCGACATGTCCTGGGGCCGTCTGACGCACCCACGTGACCTGGTGAACGTGGGCGACGAAATTCAGGTCAAAGTCCTCAAATTCGACAAAGACAAGCAGCGCGTTTCCCTCGGATTCAAACAGCTTACGCCCGACCCGTGGCTCGACGCCGTGGAGCGTTATCCCATCGGCGCGCGCGTGCGCGGCCGCATCCTGAGCGTCACCGACTACGGCGCATTTGTGGAACTGGAACAGGGCATTGAGGGGCTGGTCCACGTCTCCGAGATGACCTGGTCCAAGCGCATGAAGCACCCCTCCAAGCTGGTCAAGCCCGGCGAAGAGGTTGAGACCGTGGTGCTGGCCGTCAATCCCGGCGACCGCCGCATCTCGCTCGGCATGAAGCAGCTTCAGGAAAATCCCTGGGAGCATCTGGTCGCGCGCTATCCGGTCGGAACCAACGTTGAGGGCCGCGTCCGCAACCTCACCGACTTCGGGGCTTTCATCGAGATCGAAGACGGCATCGACGGGCTTGTTCACGTCAGCAATCTGAGCTGGACAAAGCGCGTCAAGCACCCCTCTGAAGTGCTGAAGAAGGGCGAGAAGGTCAAGGCCGTGGTTCTGGGCGTTGAGCCGGAGAACCGCCGTCTTTCCCTCGGCATCAAGCAGCTTCAGCCCGACGTTTGGGACACCTTCTTCGCGCAGCACCGCATCGGCGACGTGGTTCACGGCAAGGTCCTGCGGACGGCCCAGTTTGGGGCGTTCGTGGAAATCACCGAGGGCGTCGAAGGTCTCTGCCACGTCTCTGAGGCCACAGACCAGCACGGGACCCCGGTCAAGCTCGAACAGGGCGATGAGCACGACTTCAAGATCATCAAGATGAACCAGGATGAGAAGAAGGTCGGCCTCAGCCTCCGCGCCGTGGGCGAGGAAGCCAGCCGCGCCGAGGTCGAGTCCTACAAGGCCCCCGTCTCCAGCTCAACCACCACCCTCGGGGAAATGATTAGCTGGAAGCGCGAGCAGTAAAGTATCCTCCAGAACGCCAAAAAGCGCCGCCCCTCGGGGTGGCGCTTTCTTTTGTCATAAGTGCAAGCATTTACATCCCTTCCGGCTTTCAGTACCATCACAACGCAGTGGAAGTCCGGCGTCTGTAGAGTCTTAGCGGGCTGGCTTGTGTTCATATCCTACGGAGGTACCTGATGAAGCGTATCGCAGCTTTTCTTGCATTGGCCTTTGCCCTGAGCATTACCGCCGCGTTCGCGCACGCGGCCCACGCTTATTCTCCGCAGTGGGACTACGGCTCGGGAAACTATAGGTGGGACCGGTCGTGGAATAACCGTCCCGATCCGCGCGATGGCGCCTGCTTCTACTCGAGCGCCGGGTTCCGCGGAAACCGCTTCTGCATACGCGCGGGCGATCAGATCCCGCATCTGCCCAGCGGCTATGGCGACAACGTCTCCTCGATACGTATTTTTGGCCGGGCCAGTGTCCGGCTGTTCAACGACAGCAATTACCGCAACGGCGGAGTCGAATTGGACCGCAGCGTTGCCGACCTGCGCAACGTGCCCTTCCGCGATGGACATACCTGGAACAACCGGGTTTCGTCCATCATCGTGGGCGGAGGGAGGTTTGGCGGTGGGCAGCCGGCGCCCGGCTACTATCCGCCGCCGCCGGACAACAACTGGGCCTACGCGCCCGGTAACAATGTGTGGAACCCGTCCTGGAACCGCCGTCCGGACCCGCGCGATGGGGCCTGCTTCTACTCGAGCGCGCCGTTCCGGGGAAACCACTTCTGCGTGCGGTCCGGCGACCGCATTCCACAATTGCCTTCGAATTTTGGAGACAACATCTCGTCGGTCCAGACCTTTGGCCGGGCGAGGGTCCGCATCTTTAACAATCGCAACTTCCGCGGCGGCAGCCAAGTGTTGATGGGAAGCGTCCCCGATCTGCGGAATGTGCCGTTCCGGGGCGGACACACATGGAACAATCGCGTTTCGTCGATCATTGTGTACTAGAGGGCCGTTTACGCGAACGGCCGCATCAGGGCCTGTTGGCGCTATGAAAGCGTTGGCAGCCCCCAGTCTGGAACGAGGCCGGGGCCGGGGATACGGCCTCGTTTCCCAGCGGTTCTGCAAGTGCGATAGCATCGGGTCAGCGAGCCATGATCCGAATCATCACAGTCGAGCGCGAGTACGGTAGCCGGGGGGCCGAGTTCGCCCACCTGCTGGCCCAGAACCTCGGCTGGCGTCTGATCGACCGCTGTCTCATCGATGAAATCGCGAAGCAGGCCGGCGTCTCGCCAAACTTGGCTGAGCGCTGCGACGAGCAGCTCGACCCATGGTACTACCGCGTCGGCAAGGCCTTCTGGCACGGATCGTGGGAGCGCCTTTCCGCCGAGCAGGATGTCTTCGACAGCGAGAGCATGGCCGGGCTCATCCGCGATTACATGGTCAAGCTGGCCGAGGAAGGCCAGTGCGTGATTGTGGGACGCGGCGCGGCCAGCAT
>DASTXK010000254.1:0-4680 GCA_035765555.1 Acidobacteriaceae bacterium | reverse complement strand
CGCGCCGCGGACCGCCTCAAGCAGCGGCTTCTCGACAAAATCGACCTGCTGCTCGACACCAACACCCCCGGCGAGCCAAAGGCCATCTCCGGAGATGTCTTCCGGCGCAGCCTCGCCGCCATCGTCACGCGCCCCTTCCGCGTCGTTCCGTTCTTCGACCCCGGCCCATGGGGCGGCCACTGGATGGAGCGCGTCTGCGGAGTCCCGCCCGAAGGCAAGCCCAACCACGCCTGGTGCTTCGACTGCGTGCCCGAGGAGAACAGTCTCCTGCTCGGCTTCGGAGACGCGCGCGTCGAGGTGCCTTCCATCGACCTCGTCTTCGCCCACCCCGAGGCTCTGCTCGGCCAAAACATCTACAACCGCTTCGGCGCGGAGTTCCCCATCCGCTTCGATTTTCTCGATACCATCGGCGGCGGCAATCTTTCGCTCCAGGTCCATCCGCTCACCTCCTACATCCGCGAGCACTTCTGCATGGACTACACGCAGGACGAAAGCTACTACATGCTCGACGCCGAGCCGGACGCCTGCGTCTACCTCGGCCTCAAGAAAGGCATCGACCCAAAGGCGATGCTGTGCGATCTGGAGCGCGCGCAAAGGGGCGGCTTCGATTTTCCGGCGGAGCAATATGTCAACCGCTTCCCCGCGCGCAAGCACGACCACTTCCTTATCCCCGCCGGAACCGTCCACTGCTCGGGCCGAGACAGCATGGTTCTGGAAATCAGCGCCACGCCCTACATCTTCACCTTCAAGCTGTGGGACTGGGGCCGCCTCGGCCTGGACGGACGCCCGCGCCCCATCCATCTGAAGCACGGCGCGGCCAACATCCAGTGGGACCGAACGACGGACTGGGTGCGCCGCTCGCTCATCAATCAGGTTGAGCCTGTGGCCTCAGGCGACGGCTGGCGTGAGGAGCGCACCGGCCTGCACGCGCTCGAATTTATCGAGACGCGACGCCACTGGTTCACCGGGACCGTGCCTCACGACACGCGCGGCACCGTGCATGTCCTGAACCTCATCGAAGGCGAGCGCGCCATCGTCGAGAGCCCCACCGCCGCCTTCGAGCCGTTCGCCATCAACTACGCCGAAACCTTCATCGTCCCCGCCGCCGTCGGCCCCTACACCATCCGCCCCTGTAGCTCAGACAAGACCCGCGAACACGCCACCATCCAGGCCCAGGTCAGGGCATAAACCAGCATTCAGGAAAACATCCGCAAAAATAAGAAGGGGGACGGCATCAGCCTCCCCCTTCTTGGTTGTGCGCCGGAATCCCGGCACTACTCTAGAAAATCACCTTCAGCGAGAACTGCTCCTGTCTCGCCGTTCCCGTCCCCACCAAACTGTTCGACTCGCTGGCGATGGTCTGCCCGGTTCTGCCGAAGTTTGTATTCGGAGTGCAGGCCGGGCTTGCGAAGACATTAACCGATGTGCAGATTCCCCCATCAGGATTCGCAAAGTTGGGATGGTTCAGAATGTTGAAGATATCGGCGCGGAACTGGAGCTTCGCTTTCTCCCCCAGCGCAAAATTCTTCATTCCCGAAAAATCCCACTGGAAGAATCCCGGCCCGCGCAGACTGTTGCGCCCTACATTGCCGGTGGTTGAGGGGTCGCCTGGAATCAGGTTGAAACCCGGCTCAAGCTGGTAAGCGTCACGGTTGTAGCTCCGGTTCGGCCAGTCGACGCCTCCGGGAAGATCGACCGGCTCTCCGGTGTAGTCCGGCCGCGCCGGTATGCCGAAGAAGCCGCTGACAAGCGAGACGTTCACCGGAGCGCCGGAACGGACCTGGAAAATGCTGGAGGTCTGCCACCCGCCCAATACCCCGCGCTCCAGCGCGTTGTGGCCTTTCAGTTTCGGCATGGAGTAGACAGCGCTCGCCGTAAAGTTATGCCGGATGTCCCAGTCGCCCGGCCCGCGGTCAAAGTTTGGGTCATATGGATTCGAGAAGCCGTTGAAGACATTCACCATGTTGTCGATTTCGTGCGACCACGCATAGTTCGCCTCAAGGTCCAGATTGCCCGAGTGGTGCCGCAACTGCACCTGAAGCGCGTTATAGCTGGAGTTGAGAATGTCACCCAGGAAATACTCGTTTGCAAAACCGTCAATCTTCCGCGTCTGGAACTGGTAGTCGCCGGGGTTCAGATTCACCGCCGCAAAATCCACGCCCGCCTGCATGTGGTGGTCCTGGTTGCCGGTGTACCGGATCGTGAACACCGTATTTGGCCCAAACTGCTGCTGCACATCAAAAAGCCAGTTCGGCGAAACGGGGTCCTTCGGATGCTGCGGGAAGATGTAGACGTTCTGCGTTCCCGGAGGCAGCGCCGGATTCGCCATCGGATACGAAATCGGCACCTGGAAGGCATTCACGTTGTAGCTCTGGTAGGCGGGAATATTTGTCACCAGGTTAAAACCGAAGTGCATGGGATTATAGAACAGCCCATAGTAAGCATGGATCACGGTCTTCCCCGTCCCGAACGGATCGTAGGACAGACCCACGCGCGGCGCAATGTCCCCCTTGGGCGCTTCATACGGCGCCTTGTCGGCCGACAGGAAGCTCTGTGTTCCAAAATCAAAATTCTGGAGGATGTTGTCCCGCTCCGTCCAGGGAGTGTTGTACCCATAGCGAAGCCCGAGGTTAAGCGCCAGCTTGCGGTTCACGCGCCAGTCGTCCTGCACATAAAAGTCCCAGTTGGAACTGCGGGTGCCGACGAAGCCCGGGAACCCGATCTTCTGTAGAACAAAAGGAGCATTATGTTCAAGGTCGCTGAAGCTGGCGAACTGGTACGACTGCAGCGGCCGCAGCCATTCGCTGTTGCGGTTAAAACGAAGCTGCGCGCCGATCTTCAGCGTATTCGCGCCCATCGTCTTGGTCACGTTGTCCAGAATCTCGAACACCGTGAACGGCGTGATCTGGTTAAAGTTCATCGCTCCCGGAAGCGACCCGAGGTTTGTGAAGAAGCCTCCAAACTGGGTCAGCGGCTGGGGCGTGTTGGAGTTCGTGTCCGAATAAAACTTGTTGATCGCAACCGACGCCTCGTTCAGCAGCGTGGGGCCGAAGGTGTGGGTCTCGTGAATCATCCCATACTGCGTCCGCAAATACAGCGGAGTCACCTGCCCCAGGTTCAGGCCTGTGGTCTGCGTGGTCAGCGAATCGTCAATGCTGTAGCGGATAAACATTCTGTCCGACGGCGCAATGTTGTAATCCACGCGCACCGCGCCGCTATCTTCGCGTAGCGTTGTCGGCAGCGCGGCGGGATCATAGATCAACTGCGCCCCGCCAGCCGGATTGTTGGGGTCTTCCGTGCCGGCCACTGCGCACGACGGCGGGGCGGGAATCGCATCGCAGCCCGCCGGCAGCGGAGCCATCTGCGCCAGCACCGGTTGCATCGACGGCACAAACTGCGACCGCACATACGCGCTCGGAATCTCATACAGCGCGTTGATCTGCGTCGTGCGCTGCCGAATCCCCTCGTAGTTCACAAAGAAGAACAGATTGTCTTTCACAACCGGCCCGCCCAGGTTCCCGCCGAACTGGTTCATGCGCAGCGGCTCTTTCGAGAGCGGCCCGCGCGCGAAGTAGTCCCGCGCATCCAGTGCGTCATTGCGAAAGTATTCAAAGGCTTCCCCGTGGAAGCTGTTCGTGCCGCCCCGCGTCACGATGTTCATTTGCGGACCAAGCGAGTGGCCCACATCGGCGCTGTAGCCGCTGTTGGCAAAGTTGATTTCTTGCACGCTGTCCACGCTGCCCCGCGTCAGCCGCGCCTGCTCGTTGCCCTCCGTCTCGCTGAAGCCGTTCACGTCGCCGCGCGATGCATTCTGGCCGTCGAGCGTTATGTCTAATCCGGTAAAGAAATTCTCCTGCCCGTTAATGCTTCCCTGGAACGGCCCGATGGAATTGACCGAGCCGGGAGCAATCTCCAGAAAATTCGTAATGTCGCGGCCGTTGATGGGCAGGTTCCGAATCTGTGTCGCGTTGAGCGTGGTTCCCGCCGTTGCGCTCGACGTATTCACCGAGACGGCGGTTCCCGTCACGTTCACCGTTGTCTTTCCGCCCGCGACCGCCAGCGACAAATTCACATTCACCGTCGAGCCAACGTTCAGCGTCAGCGTCTTGGTGGTTGCGGCGGCAAACGACGGAGCTTCCGCCGTCACCGTGTACTCGCCAAAGGGAAGCGACGGCGCGGAAAAGTTCCCCGCGCCATTCGTCGTCACGGTCTTCTTGAAGTTGGTCTGCGTGTTCAGCGCCGTGACCGTCGCTCCGGGAATCGCCGCGCCCGTCGAGTCCGTAACGGTCCCCGTTATGGTGCCTGTGTCGAACAGATTGACACCTTGCGCGCCTGCGCGCGGAACCAGGGCCGACGCCAAAAATGCAACGGCCACTACCGCGCACAACCACATTACCGCCCGTTCGGCCCTATTTCCCGCCGAAAATCGAAACTTCGCCATCGCCGCCTCCGCTGGGTACTGCCTCATTGCTTTATGATTCAGAACGCAAAATTTGTGTGTTCTGTTTATATCCATACAGCCTATTGTCGCTTTCACTTTGCTGTCAATAGGTGCCTGCGGTCTTTCTTTTTGCGCGCTCCGCTCCAGATATTATTTTCCTTGCTGTCGATTGGCTTCATGGTTCCAGCGTCTTCCAGAGCGAGGCCAGCCGCACCGGATCGGAAACCCACTGCACCGCC
>DASTXK010000253.1:0-12005 GCA_035765555.1 Acidobacteriaceae bacterium | reverse complement strand
AGCACCTCCGGCGAGGGCGTAGCCTGTATCGGCAGGTAAGTCTTTCCGGCTACGGCATCCAGCAAAAGACGCGCGCTGCCGTAAGCCACGGCCAGACCCGCGAGTCCGCCAATGACCGCCAACACCACGCTCTCCGTCAGAGCTTGCATCACCAGCCGCCGCCGCGGAGCCCCCAGAGCCGAACGCACCGATGTCAGCCCCTTGCGCGCTGTAGCCCGCACCAGCATGAGGTTTGCCAGGTTGGCGCACGCAATCAGCAATACGAAGGCTGAAATCCACATCAGCAACTTCAGTTCAGACTTGTACTGGTCCTGCATCTGCTGCACGCCCCCGCCGCCGTAGCTCAGGTGCAGCGTCTGTTTCGGAATGAGCGTCTTTTCGGGCGCACTCACCTTAGCCATTGGACTGCGCAGGAAATTCCGCAGCTCCACCTGTAACTGCGCCTCCATTTGCTTCTGGTTCGCTCCCGGCTTCTCCCGCCCAATCAAGTTCAGCCAGTCCATCTCCGGATGATTGAGTACGTCGAAGCCCCCGCTCTGCACCAGCGGTGACATGCTCAGAGGCAGCCAGAACGCCGGCGGATCGCTCGATAGCTTCTCCCCAAAATATCCCGGAGGCCCAATTCCAATTACCGTGAACGCCTTGCCGTTGATAAGAAAGTTCGCGCCCACTATAGAGGGGTCGCGGCCGAACTTTTCCTGCCACGTGCGATAACTCATTACCGCAACCGGAGCCGCGCCCTTGCTGTCATCGCCCGGCTCAAAAAGCCGGCCTTGCCACGGCTGAAGCCCGAACGTGCTAAATGCATTGCCGGAGACAAACTCCGCCGGAAACGCCTCCGCCGCATGATTGCTCCCGGCGCGCCGTACCCCGACCTGCGTGCGCCCCGCCTGGAATGCCGCCAGGTTCGCGAATCCCGGCGTATGGCCCTCAAATTCCCGATACTGCTCGGTCGAGAACAATGACCAGCTATCCTGCATTCCGCCGTTGATGCAGCAGTTCTCGTTATCGCCAATGCGGACAAGTTGACTGGGGTTGGCCACCGGCAACGACTTCAACAGCACGGCATGTACCAGCGTGAAAATCGCTGTGGTCGCGCCAATGCCAAGCGCCAGCGTCAGCACCGCGGTGATCGTAAATCCCGGAGTCCGGATAAACTGCCGCAGCGCATAACGAATGTCTTCAAAAAGCACGGTAAGCCCCCGTGCTCCAATTTACGCAGTCGAGAGCGCTCTGGTTCCCGGTCGCGGGCGCAGAGAAATGAAGAGTTCTGCAGGTGTGAAGCCATAGGGGAGTGAAATCCTTGTGCAACCGGGTCAATGAAGCGCATGGCCTGTCATCGACAATTTGAAATGCAGCAGGAACGCATCCGATCGGCTCGTCAGCATCGGATGAATTGGTACGCCGGAAATCAGGCCGGCGGCGCGCTCCAATCGATATAAATGGGGTTGCCGAGCAGCCAGAGCTTTCCATCGCGTCCGCTTACCTGCGGGCTGAACCAGTGCCGGTGGCCATCGGCAGTCCAGGTGACGCGAAAGGTTGCACGATCTTTCGCGCCGCCATCTCGTTTGAGGCCTGACGCGCACAGCATTTCCGGAGCGCATCTGAGCGGCTTCAAGATGCGATGACGAGATCACGTTACCGCTAACGCAAATCAAGAGCAATGTACGTCGTCGAGAGATTTTCATCAATTATTATCCCGATGGCAGCACGCCAATCAACGCTCGCCGCTGCTCCCGCTCGCGCGGAAAAGGTTTCCAGCTATACTGATTGCTCTTGCTACACCGCTAACACCGCAAGAAGCTTGTGTCGCTTATGGCTGTCCGGCTGAAAGACATCGCGCGAGACCTGGGGGTCTCACTAATCACCGTTTCCAAGGCCCTGCGCGGTATCGACGACATCAGTGAGGAAACCCGGCAGCGGGTGCTCAAGCGCGCAGCCGAACTGGATTACCGCCCCAATATGCTGGCCCGCGGGCTGGCGAGTGGCAAGACCTTTATCGCCGGGCTGATCGTACCTGATCTCCTGCACCCGTTTTTCGCTGAATTTGCAAAATCGCTGAACGGAGTGCTGCGGCGGAGCGGTTATGGGCTGATTCTGGCCTCATCGGAAGAGGACCCTGAAATCGAGCAGCAGGAGATTCGTGCCGTGTTGGGGCGCGGCGTGGACGCTCTGCTCATCGCATCCTGCCAACCTACGCTCCACGGTTTTTACGGCGTGGAAGATCAGCGAACTCCATTTATTTTGATCGACCGCGACTTTCCGCAACTTCATGCGCACTTTGTGGGAACGGACGATTATGCCGCAGGCCTGATGGCCACCAGGCATCTGCTGAGCACCGGCAAGCGCCGGATCGCGCACATCGCAGGCCCAAGCTTCACCTCCGGCGCGGAACGCCGGCGTGGCTATATCGATGCGCTCAGGGAACGCAGCCTGCCGGTGCGCGAGAGCGCCATTATTGACAATCCAAGGGTGGAAGAAACGGGAGAGGAAGTCGGATATCAAGGCATGCGGCAGTTGCTGCGCCGCAAGACGCGCCCGGACGCTGTGTTTTGCTACAACGACCTCACCGCAATCGGCGCAATCCATGCCACGCTCG
This sequence comes from Acidobacteriaceae bacterium, assembly GCA_035765555.1. Taxonomy (GTDB): domain Bacteria; phylum Acidobacteriota; class Terriglobia; order Terriglobales; family Acidobacteriaceae; genus Silvibacterium. The sequence goes on along the minus strand of DASTXK010000253.1, from coordinate 9,406 downwards.
AAGCGGGGTTCTCCATTCCCGACGACATTGCCTTTATCGGCTGCGGAAATGTGCGCTACTCCGACTACCTGCGGGTGCCGCTGTCCTCGATCGACCAGTCCACCGGCCTGCTCGGGGAACGCGCCGGCAAACTCACCCTGGACCTGGTCAAGAGCCGCGCCACCACTCTCAAGCAGATTCGCATCAAGCCCCGGCTTGTGATACGCGCCTCATCCGCGCGTCCTGAGAGAGCGAGTGCCCGGACTCGGGCAAGTGCAAAGCCCTGACGTTGCCCTTCGACTCAGTGCAAAAACACCAGCAGCACGATTCCAAACACCAAAACGATAAGTGGAATCCAAAAGTGGCTGTCGGTAAGAATCGCTTTGAACACTTCAACTCCGCGGCGGCTTCGTTCACTGGGCAATGTACCGCGTTGCGGCAAAAAGAGTAAAGCCGGCTTTTGCGACAGCCGAGCTTGCGAACGGTCATCGGCATATGGTAAACGTTAGCGGTACCGTTACGATTAATTGAGAAGAGGCCCCTATGAATACGGTGAGCCAATCGACAGAGCCTCCATTGGAACACGTCGACCAATGGGATGACTTTATCGCCGGCCGGTATCGCGAGGGAAAGAGTACCTCGGAGTTTCGGAATTATGACGAAAAGGCGAATCCCGGCGTCGCGGAATTCTATCGCCTGAACCATGCGAATCAGACGCTGGCGTTTGCCCTCCAAAAGGAAAAAGAATTCGGTGGGCTGACGCGCGGCAAGAGAAGCATCTGGGCCGCCGCCGATTATCTGAACACGCTGGTGGACGACAGCGATCCGGACACGGACCTCTCGCAAATCGAACACCTGTTGCAAACCGCGGAGGCGATCCGCAAGGACGGCCACCCACGCTGGTTTATCCTCGCCGGATTCATTCACGACCTCGGCAAAGTTCTATGCCTTTATGGCGAGCCGCAGTGGGCGGTCGTGGGAGACACATTCCCGGTCGGCTGCGCCTGGTCCGATCAGATCATCTTTCCGCAATATTTTGCGCAGAATCCCGATCGCAACGTCCCGGAATACCAGACCCTCTACGGCATTTACAAACCCTACTGCGGGCTGGATAAGGTGCATCTCTCCTGGGGGCACGATGAATATATCTACCGGGTGACACGCGATTATCTCCCCGAGCCGGCGCAGTATATGCTGCGGTATCACTCGTTTTATCCCGCGCACCGGCAAGGCGCATATCGTCACCTGATGACCTCACATGATGTAAAGATGTTTGAGTGGGTGAATAAGTTCAACCCGTACGACCTCTATTCGAAAGGCGCGGAAAAGCCGAAACTCAAAGAACTGAAACCCTTTTATGAAGATCTGATCGCTGAGTTCTTCCCTGCCGAGATTGACTGGTAGCAAGGGCCTAACCTATGGCGGGTCTTGCGGGTTCCAGTTCTAAAATGGGCACGATCCGCTCCCTGCACGGTGTTGGCATTATTTGCGCGCTCACCGCGGGAGCCTGGCTGGGGGGAGCCGAGGCTCCAACCAAGCTGGTTATGGCCGGATTTTCTCCCTTCGCCATCTCTCTCTGCATGGTGCTGGGCGTGTTCGTGGCGCGCTGGACCCTGCCCATCGCCTTCAAGGGAACAAACTACGTCTTCCGCGATCTGCTGGCAAGGCCGCACCTGATCGTATGGGCGGTGCTGGCAGGCTCCCTGTGGGCAGTGGCCAACACTCTCACCATTTTCGCCATTCGCGACATTGGCCTCGCGATCGCTTTTCCTTTATGGAATACGAACTGCCTGGTTGGGCTCTTCTGGGGATGGTTTCTTTTTCACGAACTGAAGGGCGCAGGCAGGGCGAACTGGACTAAGGTGCTGGGCGGCGCCATCGCGATTGTCGCCAGCGCCGTGATGCTGTCGGCCGCATCCATCCACTCGGGATCGATCTCCTCCGCCCGGGCCTTTTCCGGCGTGATCGCCGCCCTGGCAGCGGGGCTGATGTGGGGCACCATGTATGTGCCTTATCGCAAAGCCTATATCTCGGGAATGAATCCGCTTTCCTTTGTCACTGTCTTCACCTTTGGGGAACTGGGCACCATGGGAGTGCTGGCGCTGGCTCTGCACGGGGGCGGCGGTTCTCTTGCAACCGAGTTGCATGCGCTGCGCCCGTCCATGTTGTGGCTGTTTCTGGGCGGGTTCTGCTGGGTCATCGGCGATCTTTTCCAGCAGTATGCGACCAAATACATTGGCATTGGCCGCGCGATTCCTCTCTCGAATACCAATCAGTTGTGGGGCCTGGCGTGGGGAGCCTTTGTTTTTGGGGAGTTTGCCCACACCTCTCTGCCGCTGCGTATTCTTGTCCTCGGAGCTTCGGCCATCATGATCCTGGGCGCGCTTGCCATTACAGCCGCCTCCGCTCCCGTGACCGAGCGCGAGTCCTGCCTGCGGGCCATTGGGCGCGAGTGCGAGAAATACCGTCTGGATACAACGCGCACCATTCGCGCCTATGAGGGCTTGGAGCCCGAGCACGATGTGTCGCAAAAGCGGCCATGGTGGGACTTCGTGATCCTTGGCGCGGCTGCCGCGATCTTTGCGTGGCTTGCCCTCGACGTTCACATACCGCCTATCCCAATGCACCTTGGCGCGGCTGCGCTACTCACCGCGATTCTCCTGGTGCTGTTTCTGGCATGCGGCTGGATGCTGTGGAAACAGACACGGTTCAGTTGAGGCGCGACCGCAGTGTTCGCGCTGCCGCTGAAGCTGGGGTTTTCGGATCACACTACGGCAGATCTAATTTCTGCGATCCCGGGCGCAGTGGGAATTGGTGATTCTTCCAGAGGAGTGTTCCAGCCAAACCTTGGGGCAAATTCACATTCGCGTCCCAGCCCTTTGAGGTTCGCCGATAAGATACGCGGATTTCTCCGTGGGGATGAGGCATGGTGGCATCAAGTTCATGCAAACCCTTTAAGTGCGGCTCTATCATGACAGAAGCAAACCCGGGCGATGCGGGCCGTATACCTGCAACAACCGTAAGAAGATCGAAGTTCGGGCTCGCGCTCCATGCGTGGCAATCAGACCTTGTCGGCTCCGGTGTCTCAGCCCATGTACTCAGGCCGAGATCGAGCATGTGGTACCAAGGGCCGAGTTGCGAAACATAGAGATCGCCAAGGCCGGCTTTTACCAGCGCACGGCTTAAATAAAAGCGGAAGTAATAGCTGAGCGAAGACATCGGCGGCACCATTGTCCCGTCAACGTCTACCGCCTTCTGTGGATTTGAGGCAAGAAGACGGCGCAGGATCGGCGCTCGTTGCTCGGCAGGAGCGACGCCGGTCATCACTGCCAATACGTTCGCCTCCTGGCTCCATGATTGCTTCGCCGGGGTATCGGCGTATAACTCATGCTGTGCGTCCCAGCATTCGCGGTTCAGCGCTGATGAGGCCTTGCTCGCCATCGCCCGATACTCCTCGGCACGCTGCTGACTTCCATAGCGCGCTTCCATCTGCGCCGCATCATGGAGCGCCGAAATAAATTGAAGAGTCAGGTATGTTGACCCGCCGTTGGCGTCCTGGGGCGGCACGCCGTCGTGATAATTCGCGGTCCAATCGGCGAACTCCCACCAGTTCATCTTGCCAAGCAATCCATCGTTCCGCAGGTGCGACGCAAACCAGTCGAGCACGGGCCTCGTATGCGGCACCAACTCCTGCACCAGGTCAGGATCATCAACATACATCCAGTAGTCATGCACCATGTTGACCCAGAAAAGTGAAAACGTGGGGATGAACTGGGGCAGTGACGATGGATATCGGCTTTGCGTAATTCCTTCCGGAACGCGCGAGTTATCTATATTCGTGATTGCCTGCCGGGCGAGGCGGGAGTCGCCGGACACCACATAGGAGATCAACGCCTGGATGCGCGTGTCGCCGACGTACTGCAACTGCTCCCAGTATGGGGTGTCCATATATGTATCGTGCGCGTCCAACCGTGCCGTTCGCCAGCCCGTTTCCCAAATCTGGTCTAGCTTGGGAATGTCGCCGTGGATCGCTGCTTTAGCTTTGAACGGGTAGGCCGTGAACCATGCATGCAGATCATCGAGCTGAAGGGGCGCGTCTTTGGTGGTGACTTCAATCTGGAGATAACGCCAGGTGCGCCACCACAGCGGAGCAAAGACCCGGTGATTGCCGCCGCCAGAAATGAATTCGTCAGAGACTCCCTCGATGTGCCGCCCAGCAATCTCGTTGCGATTGCCCTTCTGTCCATTCGAGTCGTACAGCGCCTCGGCGTACGTGACCTTCACTTCAGCATCGCGCCCGCTGCTCAGCGTCAACTCCGGATAGGCAGTCTGGAGGGTTTTGTGGTCCAGAAGAAGGATGACGTGGGAGTGCGCCGGAATTGTCAGAGGCGACTTCGGGAAGGCGGGTATGGACGGCAGCCCTTCTACGCGCACGACAGCACCGGCGTCCACTCGGCGGTGTTCCATCGACGGCAAAGGGTCCGAAACCAATTCCCAGTTGTTGGCTGCGTCGGACGCTTCGCGCGTTGCTGCCGGTCCCAGCAGTTGCGGCTTCTCCCAGCCTGAGCCACCATCCTCACTCTGGTCCCACTTCCAGTCCAACGCGCGGCCATCAACCAGTTCGCCAGGACCAGCAGCGTAGTATCCATGCGCTCCAGCGTGGCCAAGCGCCTTGCGCCCTGGTTCCTGGCGAACCCGCCACTCCGGCCCGGTATTCACTGAGGACTCCGACTGAGTGTCTCCTTGGATCAGAAAGCCAGTTCGGCTGCTCATTTGGGCCAAGGGCGAGCGCTCGCCGAAGTTCCACACGATGGCCGCGATTACGTTTTGTCCCGGGTGTAGAAACGGCGCGAGGTCGACCGTTTCGAATCGCCAATGGAAGAGATCAGCTCGCGCTGGACCTTCCGCAACGTAGCTGCCGTTGACATGCAGTTGAAAGCGATTGTCGGCGGAGACGTGTACCCAGAAGTGCGCGGGGACCGAGCCGAGCGAAATCTCGCGCCGGAAATAGAACACTCCCGGAGCCCTTGCGGGGTAAGATGGGCTGGCAATCCATGACGCGGGCCAGCTCGCTGCTACGAGCGCCGAGTTTAGCGGGGCGGCTGAATTGCCGGACGCATCGGCACGGGAAGCGCCGGTAAGCGCAACAGCCACACAGCACAATATCGTTAGCCACTGGGCACGGTTCATCTAGTCCTCTCTCCTTAAAAGCGACAAACATTCGGAAGCAAATGCATCCGCACGATTCCTATTCAGCCGGGCGAGCCGACGTAGAACGGGTACATAGAAAGCTTTCGCGAGCGGTTGTGCGACGAGTGCCTGAACGCGTACCGGTTCCCCTTTAACAACCCAGGCTACGAGAATGGTATCGTCAAGCCCGGTCTTGCCGCCGGGTATCAGATTCGTGAGGGGCCTTTCCACTTCGGCAGGTTCAAGAGCCGCGTAAGCGATGGGCCACCGAAACTGTCAATTCCGCCGAGTCCAATAGGAATAAAGCCGTGCAGGTTGGCACACAGAGCTTTCACTTCGCCCTCGACAATGTGCAGCGGAATTTTAGGGTTGGCGAATACGCGCTTCCAATCGACGTTCGGACCCAACAGCGAGAATAGCCCGTTTTACGCGAGGCAATCGCTACCAATTTGCTACCCGCCAAAACGCTAGCGCGTCGCTTTGACTTGCAAGTTTGTTTTGTTGGCGTCCCCGACGGGATTTGAACCCGTGTTATCGCCGTGAAAGGGCGGTGTCCTGGGCCGGGCTAGACGACGGGGACGCGGAAGCGGAACGCGCGGAAGCACGCTTCTCGCAAGAAAGGCCACTTTGAATCTATCAAGCGCAGTGTGCCGTGTCAAAAACATTAGCGATCAGGTGGTATGCGCTATGCCCGTTGATTATGCTCTATGCACTCCAGAATTCAGTGAGGCGATCTACAAACCTCGGTTCTTGTTCAGCCATTCTCGAGTTCCACCCTGCCGCGATTCCTCCCAGTGATTCAAACTGAATTGTGGGGTCGTCTGACTGCACGAGAAGTAGCAATCTCCTACCGAAGAGCAGGTGATGCCGCACCGCTCTTGCGAATATATTGAGCACCATCTCTGCGATAGGCTTGGAAAGATGGTCGTAGTGGTTGAGTACGAGTGCGAGCCCGCCATTATCGGGCACTACGAGATCATCCACAATGCATTCGTCCAAGGCGTCCAGGTTCTCGCCGTAATAATCGGGAAATGACAATTTGTCTTTTAACGACTCATGCATTCGGCGCTGAGATTCCCACTCGCTTCCAGACCGCCACTCGGCAGCGTCAAAGAAGATGATTTTGTAACCGTTCGATTTGAGCCAGCGCAGATCATCCGAGAGTATTTCATCGCGCCAATAGAGCTGCACGCCGCCATCTCGGAGAATGATCCAGTCGAGTTGCTGGTCGTTTACTTCAGCCGGTTTGAAGATCGCCATGGCCATCGAATTATAGCTTGGGTCGCTAGAAGAAAGGCTCAAACTTCCGTGGCATGTAGCTACTCATCCCTGCCCGGTCTTCCCATCAGATCCTGAATGGCTTCGCTGGGGTGCTTGCCCTGGTAAAGAATGGCGTGGACCTGCTCGGTGATAGGCATCTCGACCTTGTGTCGGGAGGCAAGCTCCAGCGCGGCCGAGGTGGTGAGGACGCCTTCGGCGACTTTGCCTTTGAGTCCGGCGAGGGCTTCGGCCAGACCCTTGCCCTTGCCAAGTTCGATGCCCAGCCAGCGGTTGCGCGAGAGCGATCCGGTGCAGGTGAGGACGAGATCGCCGAGGCCGGAGAGTCCGGCGAGGGTTTCGCGACGGCCTCCGCAGGCCACAGCGAGACGGGTGATTTCCGCAATGCCGCGAGTGATGAGGGCGGCAGTGCTGTTGTGTCCGAGGTTGAGTCCAGAGACGGCCCCAGCGGCGATGGCGATGACGTTTTTGAGCGCGCCGCCCAGCTCGACTCCGGTCACGTCTTCATTGGTGTAAAAGCGCAGAGTGGAGCTGCCGAATTCCTGCTGGATGCGCGCGGCCAGCATCGCGTCATGCGAGGCTATGGTGACTGCGGTGGGCGCTCCGGCCGCGACCTCCTGCGCGAAAGATGGGCCGCTGAGGACAGCGATGGGCAACTCAATGCCTTGCTCGGCGAGAGTAGCCGTAATGAGTTCGCTCATGCGGAGGCCGGACTGACCTTCAATGCCCTTGGTCGCGCTGACGAGGCATTGTCCGGCGCTGAGATAAGGCGCGAAACCGGTGTAGGAGGCGCGGACGTGGTGCGAGGGCATGACGCTGAGGACGATCTCCGCTTCTTGAAGGGCTTCGGCGGAACTGCCCGTGACGATAATGGAGGCGGGCAGCGGGAATCCGGGAAGAAAGGCGGTATTCTCGCCGTCGGCGCGGATGGACTCGGCCAAGTCGGGATTGTGCGCCCAGAGCGTGAGAGAGTGGCCTCCGCGCTCGGCGAGGCTGAGGGCCAACGCTGTTCCCCACGCGCCCGCGCCCATGATGGCGATATTGCTCATGCGCGGATTGCCCCCGGCTTGGATCCGCGGCTCATGCGTGCGTGGTCCTCGGCTTGCCAAAGCGGTATTCGGTGCCGTTGAGCAGGCGTGCGATGTTCTTATGGTGCCGCGCTATGACAATGAGGGGCGCGGCGAAGATGACGGCGATCATGAGCGGCGTGTAGGCGCGATGCGGCAGCAGCATGGCTGCGGGCGCGAATGCGACGGCCGCGAGGATCGATGCCAGCGAAACGTACTTCGAGAGCGCGAAGACGAAGACAAAGACGGCGAGTCCGGCGAGTGCGGCGTAGGGAGCGAGAGCGAGAAAAACGCCGAGCGCGGTGGCCACCCCTTTGCCGCCCTTGAAGCGCAGCCACACGGTATAGATGTGCCCAAGGATGGCGCAGAGCGCGGCGAGGGCCGCGGCGTTTTGGTGCGGAACGGGCGCGAGCACGATGCGGCTGACGATGAGGACGGCGACAATTCCCTTGCAGACATCGAGAAGAAAGGTAAGCGCGCCGAGCTTTTTGGCGCCGGAGCGGATGACGTTGGTGGCTCCGATATTGCCGCTGCCCTTGGCTCGGATGTCTTCTTTCAGGAAGAAGCGGACCAGCAGATAACCGAACGGGATGGAGCCAAGTAGGTAAGCAGCCAGGCCGATCAGAACGTAGGTGAGTGCCGACATCGGGCTTAGTTTAACAGCTTGGAACGGCGCGAATTGTTTATTCTGAAGGGGCTTTGGGAAGAGAACTTAGGTTGACGGAAAAGGCGCTGATTGCGGCGATTCGCGCGCGGACGCGGCGGCGAGGCTCTTCTGCACTGCGGCTGGGGATTGGCGATGACTGCGCGGTGGTGCGTCCGGCGGCAGATAAGGAGATCGTCACCACCACAGACTTTTCACTTGAAGGCGTGCATTTTCGGCGGGAGTGGCACTCTCCCGAATCGGTTGGACACAAGTGCCTGGCGCGCGGGTTGAGCGACGTGGCGGCGATGGGAGCGAAGCCGGTGGCGGCGTTTCTGTCGATGGCCCTGCCGGAGGAACTGGTTGAGGTGCGGCGGGGGCGGGCGTGGGTGGAGCGTTTTCTGGACGGGCTGCTGACACTGGCGGATCGATTCGGTGTTCCGCTGGCCGGTGGAGATACGGCGCGGTCTCTCGGGCCGGCGTGCTTCGATATCGTGGTGCTGGGCGCGGTAAAGCGCGGGGAGGCGTGGCTGCGTTCGGGCGCGAGAGCCGGAGACGCAATCTATGTGACGGGCGCGCTGGGCGGAGCTGCGGCGGAGTTTCTGGCGCTGGAACGGGGGCCGCGAAGGCTTGCCGGATTGAGGAAAGATGTGGAGGGGCATCCGCATTTTTTCCCCGAGCCTAGACTGGCTGTGGCCGCGAAGCTGGCGAAGGCGAGGCTGGTGGGCGCTGCAATTGATATAAGCGATGGATTGTCGACAGACCTTGGGCACATTTGCGAAGAGTCAGGCTTGTCGGCAGAGTTGGATGCGGCGGCGATTCCGGTGCATGAGCTGGCGCTCGACGCCGACCGCTCGGGACTGGTCCGTTCGGCGCTGGATTTGGCTCTGCACGGCGGCGATGACTATGAGGTGTTATTCACAGCACGACAGAGAGCGAAGATTCCGCGCAGAGTAGCCGGAGTTGCGGTAACGCGGATCGGGCAAATGGTAGCTCGGCGTTCGGGGTGCCCGCAGATGGCGATCCGGGATGAGGATGAGCGGCTGACGGCGCTGGAAGCTCGTGGATGGGAGCATTTCAAGTAGCAAGCGATCAGCGGTTAGCGATCTGGGTTCTTGATAAGCTCGAAATATATGCAGGCTCAGAAGACGCGCGTTCGGTTTGCTCCCTCTCCCACCGGATTGCTGCATGTGGGCAATGCGCGGACTGCGCTCTATAACTGGCTTTTTGCGCGGCATACGGGTGGGCA
>DASTXK010000252.1:0-3765 GCA_035765555.1 Acidobacteriaceae bacterium | reverse complement strand
TCCCGTGGCGCAGGCCCCGCTGCCATGGGATGATCCACTTCCCTGCTGAGGCCCGCCATTGTCCCTTCGCCTGCTCTGCGTTACTGCGCATCCCGATGATGAAAGCGGCGCCTTTGGCGGCGCGCTGCTGATGGCGCATCGCGATGGAGCCGAGACGAGTCTCCTGTGCCTGACTGACGGGCAGGCGGCGCACTTTCGCGGAGGCGTGGAGGACAATGGCGCGCTGGGCAGAAAACGGCGCGCGGAGTTGGCCGCCGCGTGCGAGGTGCTGGGCGTAACGCGGCATGAAGTACTGCATTATCCCGACGGCGAGCTGCCGCGGCAGGATTTTTATGAAATGGCTGGGGAGATTGTGGCGCGCATCCGTGCGTGGAAGCCGCAGGTGGTGCTGACCTTTGGCGGAGACGGCGGAGTAAATCTTCATCGCGACCATACGGCGGTGTCCTTGGCGGCGACAGCGGCGTTCCACTGGGCGGGCCGGGCGGAGTTTTTCCCAGAGCAGAATCTGGCCGCGTATGCACCGCAGAAGCTCTATTACTCAACCACGCCGTTCATTTCGGTGCGAGACCATCCGGAGTTGGCGGGGACGGCGACGGTGCCCTATTCGCTGACGCTGGATCTGGGAGAGTTTGCCCGCGCAAAGCGGGAGGCGTTCGCCAAACATAGCTCGCAGGCCGGCGTGCTGGAACGCGTGAAAGTCCACATCGCGGAAGGCTTCATCACCGAGCGCTACCTGCTTGTGGCGGCGAAAGGGCAGATCAGCGTGGCGAAGGACACGCGGATTTTCGAGGGCGTCGTTCCCGATTAGAGCGGTTTAGGAAATCCCGTGATCTTTCTATAGCATTCAAGGTCGTCGCTCTCCGCTGGTCGCGCCGACTTAGCAACTGTGGCTCCGGCCTACACCATTCCTAAACCGCTCTAAGTCCCGGTCCCGCGCAGCACAACTTCGGCTGTGCGCCAGAGGATTTTCATGTCGAGCCAGAAACTCCAGTTCTCGACATAGGCCGTATCGAGCGCGATGTACTTTTCAAAGGAGGCGTCCTGCCGCGCCTGGACCTGCCAGAGCCCGGTGAGACCGGGAGGCACTTCGAGGCGGCGCAAATGTTCCAGTTCGTATTTTTCCACTTCGGAGGCAAGCGGAGGCCTCGGGCCAACAAGACTCATTTCGCCGCGCAAGACATTGAAGAACTGCGGCAGCTCATCAAGACTGTACTTGCGCAAGAAGCGGCCGAGGGGCGTAATGCGCGGATCATTCTTCATTTTGAAGAGGACCCCATCGCGCTCATTGAGGCTTTCCATTTCCTTCCTGAGCTGGTCGGCGTTGGAGACCATGGTGCGGAACTTGAAGCAGGGAAAGATGCGGCCGCGCCTGCCGATTCGCTCTGAGGTGTAGAAGATGGGGCCCGGTCCTTCGAGGCGAATGGCGATGGCGATGGCCAACATGGTGGGCAGGGCCGCGATCAGCGCCAGCAGAGACAACACGATGTCGCCCGCTCGCTTGAGCGCGATGGCGATGGTGCGCGGAGTGTTGCGATGCAGCGCGACCAGCGGAAAATATCCCAGATACTCGATTCCCGAATGAGGCGCCAGGTCGGTGTAGTAGCCGCACAGGGTGCGCACGTCGATTCCGAGGCGGCCCGCTTCCTTGATGATGCCGACCACGGTCTGGATGGGGTACTGTTCGGCGATGACGATCTCGTCGAGGAAGTACTTGCGGGCAATCCTGCCCAATTCGCTTAATTCACCAATGACCTGCATTCCCGAGATATTGGGGCCGCGCTCGGATCCGGGCGCAAGGACATAACCACGCAGAGTGTATCCCAGGCGGGCTTCGCGGCTGATCTGCCGCCCTAGGTCGCGGCTGAGTTGGTTGGCCCCTAGTATGGCGACATGGCGGGTGGAAAGCCCGCGCTCATACTGGCGGTACCGGTTCGTACGGCAGATGGTCCGGCTCGCGCACAGAAAAATCAGCGTGCTGCAGGTAAGCATCAGCACCAGGAGGCGCGAGATGGCCAGGTCGCGCGTGATGTAGAGAGCGCCGCAAAGCAACATGCCGGCGACCAGGCAGGCCTGCGCCGTCATTCGCAGTTCATGCTGGCCGCTGGAGGACTTGAGTATCTGGCCATAGAGTCCGTAGCGGCGCGCCACCAGCACATAGACCAGGACAAAGAATGCCAGATAAAGTAACCCGACAGGGGCCTTGCCAAAACTCTGCCAGACTCTGGTGAAGTGAAACGTGTTCTCCAGCACCATGGGTCGGACGACGAGGGCCACGCACAGCGCCAACAGGATGGCGGCTACGTCGCTGAAAACCATGGGCAGCGGCGCAAGCAGGGAAGCTCGAATGAACCCGCTGCGGGCCACTGCGGGTCTGGCAGCTACACGCGGAGCTGAACCCCTGGCCGGGATGTATTCCGAAGTCGCCATCAATCTCAATCAAAATTGCGGATTGAAAAGAACCAAGTGCCTGCAAAAGGCCAGATGGGGGGGCGGCTACGCGAACACAATGACAGACGTTTGCTTGCCGGCGTCTGGGCCGTGCTTCAAAAAAACTACAGTCGTACTCTCAGACGTGGGCTTGAAATCTCCCCGCAGGTATTCTCCTGTATCTCGTCTGAAAGATATAAATATAGTAACGAGAAAAGCAGAGGAATCAATGGAAAATTTTTCAAGGATCAAGCGGCTGCCGCCTTACGTCTTCAACATTACGGGCGATCTGAAGGCTGCGGCACGCCGCCGGGGTGAAGATATCATTGACTTTGGCATGGGAAACCCCGACGGGGCGACCCCGCCGCACATTGTGGAAAAGCTGATCGAGGCTGCCCGAAAACCGGACACTCACCGATATTCGCTCTCCCGTGGAATCCCCCGTTTGCGCCGCGCCATCGCTAACTGGTACGAGCGCCGGTACGGGGTCGCGATTGATCCGGACAGTGAAGCCATCGTTACCATAGGTTCAAAAGAAGGCATCGCCCACCTTTGTCTGGCCACGCTCGACCAGGGCGATATAGTGCTGGTTCCTAATCCGAGTTATCCCATTCACATCTATGGCCCGGTCATCGCCGGCGCGAACATCCGCAGCATGGCGATCCACAACACGGACAGTTTTCTGGCCGAACTGGAACAGACGATCCCGCTGATGTATCCCAAGCCGAAGATGCTGATCCTGAACTTCCCCGCCAATCCAACAACGCAGTGCGTGGACTTGGGATTTTTTGAGCGGATCGTCGAGCTATGCCGCCAGCACAGCATCTGGCTGGTGCATGATCTGGCTTACGCGGACATCGTTTTCGACGGCTACCGCGCGCCTTCGATCCTTGAAGTTCCCGGAGCGAAGGACATCGCCGTGGAGTTCTTCACGCTGTCCAAGAGCTATAACATGCCGGGATGGCGCGTTGGCTTCATGGTGGGCAACAAGACGTTGGTTGCCGCACTGGCGCGCCTGAAGAGCTATTTTGATTACGGCACGTTCACTCCGATCCAGGTGGCGTCGATTCTTGCGCTGGAAGGTCCGCAGGAGTGCGTGGCGGATATCCGTGAAAACTACCAGGGCCGCCGCGACGTGCTGGTGCAGGGGCTGAACAAGCTGGGCTGGGAAGTGGCGCTTCCCAAGGCCACGATGTTCGTGTGGGCGCCGATTCCTGAACCGTACCGCAAGCTTGGATCGCTGGAGTTTTCCACGCTGCTGCTGAAGGATGCGAAGGTCGCGGTAAGCCCCGGCATCGGCTTCGGTGAGTTCGGCGACGGCCACGTCCGGTTTTCGCT
>DASTXK010000251.1:0-23185 GCA_035765555.1 Acidobacteriaceae bacterium | reverse complement strand
ACGCACAATCGAACCAAAGGTAATCGGTAATACGGGCGAGGATGGCAGTAGATCCTCCCGCACCATGCATTTCATTTTTCCGAACTTGGTACAATAGAAGTAGAGCAACAGAACCCAAAAGGGACCGCCAGCGCGGCCCCTTTTTCATTTGTCATTGCACAGGAGAATCCACCACCAGACAGGAGTCAAATAAATTTCTTCCGGAACCCGATCCGGGCGGCCGCCTGACCCAGAAAACGCATAAACCCTTTGTTTTCTAGATCGAGTTTCGTAAGTCCTTTGTTTTCTAGATCAAATTTCATAAGTCCTTTGTTTTCTAGATCCGATTTTTATTTTTTAGAGTTTCTTGAATCAACTGTGGGCCGTACCTGGCCCCTGAACCTTGGACGCTGGCCCCCTTCGGCTAAGTCCTTTGTTTGCAGGATCAAATGTTGTAAGTCCTTTGTTTGCAGGATCAGCATTCTTTCGTTAGCCGTTGCCTGTTGTTGGCTAACTGATTGACATAGGCTGACTTACCCGCAAGTCATTGCAATAGGCTGACTTGCGGCTCAAACCTGCCTTTAAGTAGCAGAAAACAAAGGAGGAGGGGAGAAATTTTCGCAGGGCCTACGCCGGCTGGATCACCCGCGAACCCTTCCATCCGTAGTAAATGATGAAGAGGTAGCAGAGCACCGGCAGGATGAAGGCGTGGTGCAGTCCGATGTGGTCGGCCAGAATACCCTGTAGTTCGGGAATGATGGCCCCGCCCACAATCGCCGTCACCAGCAACCCGGAAGCTTCGCCCGTCAGCGGCCCCATCTCCGCCACGCCCAGCGTGAAGATGCTGGGGAACATGATGGAGTTGAACAGGCCCACCAGCAGGATGCTCCACATGGCGACGTGACCGAACGACAGCATGGAGATGACGACCAGCACCATGGCCACCGTCGCATTGATGGCCAGCAGCTTGTCGGTCTTCATCTTCTGGAGCACCGCCGAGCCGATGAACCGCCCAACCATCGCGCCTCCCCAATAGACGGGCAGGTAGAGCGCGGCGGTCTCGGCGCTCAGCCCGCCGATGTCTTTTCCGCCGAAGTAATTGATAAGAAAGCTGCCTATGGCGACCTCCGCGCCCACGTAGACGAAGATTCCGACCGCCCCCAGCATCACGTGGCGATACCGCCAGATGCTGACGTGCCTCTCGTCCTCCGCCCCGTCCTCCTTGGTCGCGCCCGCGATGCGAGGGAACTTGTAGAAGCCGATGGCCAGCGCCAGCAGAATCAGCACCGCCGTAAAGATGAGGTACGGGGTCTTGACCGTCGCGGCCTGCTGGAGTCGATAGGCGTGCAGCGCCGTGGGCGAGAGCGTGTGGACGTCGGCCACCAGCTTCTCCGCGCCTGCCAGGATCAGCAGCCCGCCCAGCGGAGGTCCGATGGTGGTGCCGAGCGAGTTGAAGGCCTGCGAAAGGTTCAGGCGGCTGGAAGCGGTTTCCGCCGGGCCCAGCACCGTGACGTAAGGATTGGCCGCGACCTGTAGCGACGCCATTCCCGCTCCCAGGAAGATGAGCGCCAGCAGGAACACCGGGAACGACGGCAGGTTGGCGGCGGGGATAAACAGAATGGCCCCCACAGCCATGATGAGCAACCCGGCCACCATCATGCGCTTGTAGCCGATGTGCTCCACGACCTTGCCCGACGGGTATCCGAAGACCGCGTAGGCCACGAAAAAGACGAACTGGACCAGCATGACCTCGGCGTAGTTGAGGTCGAAGATGGCCTTGAGGTGGGGGATCAGGATGTCGTTCAGCGAGGTCAGGAATCCCCAGATGAAGAACAGGGTTGTGACCATCGCGAACGCGCCGCGATAGCCGCTGCCGCCGCCCGATGCGGCGCTCACCTGGGTTGTGTTCCCTGTCGATCCGATTGCCATTCCGGCTCCTGGCGGAGAACGCCGCCTCGGAAGCATCATATCCTGCTCAAGCGTTTCATTTGCGGTGGAACCGCTTTCAAGCGGCATTTCGCCGTTTACCACCGGCGCACCCACGGAACCGCTTTCCACCCATTCAGTTGAAACTTTGAAATTATTTTCGCGTCTCTCCTGTAACGGACGTTTTCAGGATCCGGCGGTGTATCTGAAGCCGCGGAAAGAACGCATGAGATTCGGCAACAAACACCTTTTCGTTTTTCTGGCCGGCGCGCTGGCGATTGCGCCCGCGCAGGCAGCACTTGCGGCGCAGAATACCGCGAGCGCCCCGTCACCGGCGCGGGTGGTCGGCTCCGTAACAGCCATCAACGGAAATACCCTCACGGTGAAGCCGGACACCGGCGCTCCCGTCACCTTCACAGTCAGCGACAAGGCGAAGATTCTGGAAACGCAGCCGGGAGCCAAGACGCTTGCCGGGGCCACTCCGGTGGAACTGAGCGGCATTGCCGTTGGCGACCGGGTGCTGGCGGCCCTGCATTCCGAGAACGGCGCCGTAACAGCGACCACCGTGATCGCGATGAAAAAAACCGCAGTGACCCAGCATCAAGCTGCGGAAGCGGCCGACTGGCAGCGGCGCGGAGTGGGAGGCCTGGTGAAGAGCGTGGACACCACCGCCGGGATCGTCACCATAGCTTCCGGAGCGCATACCATTACTGTTCGCACCACCTTGAATACTGTTGTCCGTCGCTACAGCCCGGACTCGATTGAATTCGCGGACGCGCAGCCCTCGACGCTGGCGCAGATCCAGCCGGGAGACCAGCTTCGCGCGCGGGGCGAACACAGCGCGGACGGCGCCGAAGTGACGGCGGTTGAGATTGTGGCCGGAAGCTTCCGCAATATCGCGGGCACGGTCGAGTCAACGGACTCCGCCGCGAACACCGTTACGGTGAAGGACCTTGAGACAAAGAGGCCGGTGGTGATCCACATTACGGCTGATTCGCGCATGCACAAGCTGCCGGAGGAGATGGCGGCGGCGCTGGCCAGAGGGCTGAAGCGCGGTGGTAAAGGCGCGCCGGAGGAAGGAACCGTTTCGGCGGACCATGAACGCGCCGGGGAACACGCCAGGGCGCCGCGTCGCGGAGGCGATCTTTCGCAGATGTTGCAACACACACCGCAGGTCCAACTGGCGGACCTGCATAAGGGCGACGCGGTCATGATCGTCGCTACCCAGGGAACGCCGGAATCGGCCACCGCGGTAACGTTGCTGGCGGGAGTGGAACCGCTCCTCACGGCTTCGCCGTCCGCGAGCAGGAGCATGTTCTCGGCCTCGTGGGACCTTGGCGGAGGCGGTGGAGGCGGAGGCGACGACAGCGGCGGCGGGGGCGAAGGCTCACAGCAATAATTCTTGAACACGCCGGCCCACTGGCCGGGCGGCAAGCGCAAATAAATTCTGGGCCCTGCTGAAATCCTGAGGAGAACGGTTGGGGTACAAGCACAATGTATTTAATTTCAGATACGAAAATGTATTCTTTTTACATATCAGGTGATTCGGGAGCCGCGTGAATTTCGTGAATTTTCTTCGCCGTAGTTTTCTCTTAAGCATCGTTCTTCTCACCGGGGCCTTCGCGGCCGCGCAAACCGCCACGCTGCATGGCACCGTGACGGACCCGAGCGGGGCCGTGATTCCCAACACCACCGTGAGCCTCACCAACCCGGACGGCCACACCGTGGGCACGGCTATTTCGGACGCTTCAGGCAGCTACCAGATCAACAATATCGCTCCGGGCGTCTATATTGTGATCGCCACATCGCAGGGTTTTGCTCCTTCGCAATCGAAGGCGGTGACGCTCTCCGCCGGTCAGAACCTGATCTTCAACGTTGCGCTGACGATTGCGGTGGAAAAGCAGCAGGTGGTTGTCAATGAGTCCACGCCGACGGTGAGCGTATCTCCAACTGAGAACGCGAACAGCCTGACGCTCAAGGGCAAAGACCTGGACACGCTTTCCGATGATCCGGATGAGCTTGCGAATGAGCTTCAGGCGCTGGCTGGACCGGCGGCGGGGCCAAATGGCGGCCAGATATACATTGACGGATTCTCCGGAGGGCAACTTCCGCCAAAGTCCGCGATTCTGGAGATTCGCGTCAACCGCAACCCATTTTCGGCCCAGTATGACAGGCTGGGATATGGGCGGATCGAGATCATCACGAAGCCCGGCTCGAACCAGCTTCACGGCAGCTTTTCCGTGATGGGCAATCCGTCGCAGTTCAACACCGGCAACCCCTTCAACAAGGACATCCCTGATTACTACAGCTACATGCTGAGCGGCTCGCTCAGTGGCCCGATCGGCAAGCACGCGTCGTATTTCCTGAGCGTCTACCGGCGCACGACCCAGGAGGCGTCCATCGTCACGGCCTTCCGGCTGGCGGGCGAGGTGAACGGCGACTTCGCAAACGGGATTTACAACAACGCCGCCGATTACGACACAGTGCAGTTCAATGATTCGATCATTGCGCCTCATGCACGCCTGAGTATCAGCCCGCGAGTGGATTTTTCGCTTGGCCAGAACAACATGATGACGGTCCGTTACCAGCGCTGGCAGAGCACTGAGGAGAATGACGGCGTGGGGCAATTCAGCCTTCGCGACCAGGCATCCAACAGCGACAATCACGAGGATGAAATCCAGATCGCCGATACTCAGATCTTCAGTCCGCGGGCGATCAACGAGACGTGGTTCCAGTTCCGGCGGGACTACTCCAGCTCGAATCCGTTCGCCACGACGCCTCAGATCCAGGTCTCCGGTTTGGAGACATTTGGCGGCAGTTCGGGCGGCACCAGCAGCGGGCATTCCCTGCAATACGAATTGCGGGACCTGATGACGCTGGCGCTGGGCAAGCATTCGATCAGCATGGGCGGGCGGCTGCGGTCGACCCGGAGTTCCAGCTCGTCCAATGCGAACTTTAACGGGACCTTCACGTTTGGCGGGCAGCGCTGCTCGCCCGGCCAGGCGAACTGCACGGCAGTCACCGCCGCGCAGAACTATGCTGCGACTATTCAGGGCCTGGGCACCGGCCAGAGCTGGTCAGAGATACAGGCCAACGGAGGCGGTCCAAGCCAATTGACCCTGGCTTATGGAAAGCCCGGCATTGTGGGCACCATGACCGATGGGAGCCTTTATTACCAGGACGACTGGAGCGTGCGGCCCAACTTCACCTTCAGCTATGGACTCCGCTGGGAGACGCAAACCGGCGTTCCTGACAACAACGACTGGGCTCCGCGCTTCAGCTTCGCCTATGCGCTGGGCAACTCCAACAAGCAGGCCAAAACCGTGATCCGCGGCGGATATGGGTTCTTCTTTGACCGCTTTGATCTGGACAATATCCTTCAGGTGAAGAGCCAGGGCGGCGCAAATTCTCCGCTGCACGAAGTGGTAATTGAGAACCCGACCTGCTTTGACCCGAACGGCATTACGCAGGCTGATTTGACCCATTGCGAGCAGGGCGGTACCAGCAGCATCAGCAAACCGGCGATCTATGAGCTTGGGCCGAACCTGCGGGTTCCTATCACCAAGCAGGCGGCTGTGGGAGTCGAGCGGCAGTTGACTAAAGACGCTACCGTTTCGTTCACCTATGTGAATTCGCTGGGGCAGCATGAGTCGGTGACGCGCAACGCAAACGCGCCGCAGGTGGCTGGCTACGACCCCAGCCAACCGAACCTCTATCAGTATTATTCCGAAGGGGTCTTCAAGCAGAACGAGCTTATCGCCAATTTCAACACGAGAATTGGACAGAGGCTGTCGCTGGCAGGCTTCTACACCTATAGCGATGCGAACACCGACGGCGGCGGGAACCCGTCGAATTCCGCCAACCTCAAGCTGGACTACGGCCCGGCCCGTTGGAACGCTCATCACCGTGTCTTCCTGATGGGCAACTGGTCGGCGCCCTGGAACATGGCCTTGGGCCCATTTGTGGTGTTTCAGACCGGCCAGCCGTTCAACATCACGCTGGGACAGGACGTGAACGGCGACTCGTTCTTCAACGACCGGCCCTCGTTCGGCCAGCCCGGAGACCCGAACACCGTCACAAACAAATACGGAACCTTCAACCTGAACCCCGGCACTGACTACACGCCGATTCCCATTAACATGGGGAACGGGCCGAACCTGTTCACCTTTAACCTGCGCGCCAGCAAGTCCTTCGCGTTTGGGCCGGAAGTGGCGCATGGCGGCTTTAGCGGTGGAGGCGGAGGCGGCTATCACCGCCACGGCGGCGGTCTTGGACCAGGCGGGTTGAGCGGAGGAGGAGGAGGGGGCTTCGACCGAGGCTCCGCCAGGCAGGCCGTTAATCGGAGATTCAACATGACGCTGGATGTGCAGGCGCAAAACCTGTTCAACATCATCAACGTCGCGCCGCCAACCGGAGTGCTCGGTTCGCCGAACTTCGGAAAATCGAATGCCCTGGCCGGGCGGATGTTCTCTTCCGGCTCAGCCAGCCGCCGCATCTACGCGCAGCTACGGTTCAGTTTCTAGGGATCTGCGGCAATCTTCAGAAGGGGCGGGTCTTCCGCCCTTTCTTATTGGCGCTTGACGGGACCTGTCTCCGTTGCTTTTTCGGCCAGCCATAACTTCATAGAGGAAATCTCGCTGCTGGCGTTTGAGCATCCGTCGAAGGGGTATGTGGATGCATTTGCGTTATTTGCGACGCTGTGAGCATCACGCGGTATCGCCGTAATTGATGACCCACCGGAAGGTGAAGGCAAAGGTCAGGACAGCAAATGCCAAAGCGGCTGGCACACCTATGGTAAGACCTCCCCAGGTGCTCGCCTCTCCTGTCAGAAATATGTCACTTGCGAACATTCCGGTTAAGAACCCCGCCACGGCAGCCAGCGCGGCTGCGATCAGGCCCGCAATGGTTGCGACGACGAAATCGCCGGGCGTGTTCTTCATGGCTAGGATTGTACCGCTGCTGAATTTTACTCTCCGGTGTCAATCTGCGCGCGCTGCAATTTGTCCGAGTAGTCCACGTAAACGGATTTCCACGTCGTGTAGAAATCCAATGCGCCGGTGCCGCCTTCGCGGTGGCCGTTGCCTGTCTGCTTGACTCCGCCGAAGGGTAGGTGGACCTCCGCGCCGATGGTCGGAGCATTAATGTAGGTGATACCAGCCTCCAGATCGCGGATCGCTTGGAAAGCCTTGTTCACGTCGCGTGAATAGAGCGCGGTGGAAAGGCCGTACTGAATGCTGTTGGCCGCCTCGATCGCCTCATCAAAATCAGCGAACTCGATGAGGGCCACAACCGGCCCAAAGACCTCCTCTCGCGCGATGCGCATCTCCGGCCTGACATCGGCGAAAACCGTCGGCGCGAAAAAATGCCCCTTGTCGAAGGTGCCGTCTTCGAGCGGACTGCCGCCGGTGAGCAGCTTGGCTCCTTCCCTTTTGGCAATGTCGATGTAGCGCGTTGAGGTTTCGATCTGCTGCTGGTTGATCTGCGGCCCCATCTGGATGGCTTCGTCGAGTCCGTTGCCGACCTTGAGCGCGTCGGCGCGCGCCACCAGCTTTTCGGTGAACTCCGCCGCAATTTTCTTGTGAAGCAAAATGCGGCTGGTCGCGGTGCAGCGCTGGCCTGTGGTGCCGAAAGCCCCCCAAAGCGCGCCGTCGAGAGCCAGGTCGATATTCGCATCTTCCAGCACGATCATGGCGTTTTTGCCGCCCATTTCGAGCGAGCAGGGTTTGAAGTTTCCGGCGGCAGTCTGGCCGACCATGCGGCCCACCTCGCTCGATCCGGTGAAGGAAACCGCCCGAACGCCAGGATGCGACACGATGGGCGCGCCCGCATCCGGCCCGAAGCCGGTGACGATGTTGACCACTCCCGGCGGCAGCCCGGCGTCCATGAGCGCCTGCACCAGGTTGAAGGTGGAGAGTGGCGTGTCCTCCGCCGGTTTGATGACGCAGGTGTTGCCGCAGACCAGCGCCGGAAAGAGCTTCCAGGACGGGATGGCCATGGGGAAATTCCACGGCGTGATCATGCCGACGACGCCGACGGGCATCCGCACGGACATGGCGAACTTATTGCGCAACTCGGACGGTGTGGTCTGCCCGAAGAGCCTCCGCCCCTCGCCCGCCATGTAGTAGGCAGTGTCGATTGCCTCCTGCACGTCGCCTCGTGTCTCGCTCAACACCTTGCCCATTTCGCGGGTCATTTCGCGGGCGTACTGTTCCTTGCGCTGGGCGAGGATCTCGCCGGTCCGGTAGAGAATTTCCGCCCGCTTTGGGGCCGGAACCAGCCGCCATGCTTTCCAGGCTTTTGCCGCGGCAGTGACGGCGGCGTCGACGTCCTCCGCGCCCGAGGACGGGAATTCGCCGACAATGTCGTCCGAGTCCGCCGGATTCACATTTAGAAAGGTCTTGCCGGTACGGGCGGGCACCCACTCGCCGCCGATGAGGTTCTTGTAGAGATGATTCGACATGCCTGAAACTCCTTGAGGACACAACAGGATAGACCATTCTTAGGCGGCGTGCGCCGAAACAGGGAACAAACCGGCCGGGTCACGGGGCATCCAAGCAGGCATGCGCTCGCTGATGCGGTCCCCCAGCATTGGATTCGCGGGTGCGGTATTTGGTATTGCGCTTTGCTTTGGGCAGAGCGCACAGCACAATCAAACCGAACCCGCGAATTTCTACCAGGTCTACCAGTACGGAACGCCGGCAATGGGTCGGCTGTATCCCACTTTCTGGACGACCTATGTCGCCAATGGCGACGGCGCTAACGAGCACCACGGCCAGGGCGCTGCGGGACTCGCCGCCTGGTCTATGGAGCTTGACTATGGAGTTACGGACCGCCTGAGCCTTGCAACCTACTTTGACGTGCAGGCCCTCCATGGATCCGGGCCGCAGTTTACGGGGGGCCAGATAGAAAGCCAGTATCGATTCCGCAACCCCTATGACCTGCCGGTGAACCTCGCAGTTTCTGGGAAATACTACATTCCCTTCAAAAGCTATAACCGCTCACAGGAATTGGAGCTGCGGCTGATCGTGGAGAAAGACCATCAGAACTTCCGCTTTGACCTGAACCCGAAGGTGAATATCTCGACGACCGGCCCGCGGGCTGGCAGCGGACCCCGGCTGGGATTCGATGCGGCGGTGGCTTGGCGTCGCTTCTTCCGCGCGCAACCGGGGCTGGAGTACTACTCCAATTACGGAGCAATCTCGCATTCCACCGGCGGCAAAGACATAGAGCAGTTGCTCTTCCCAACGATCGATTTCCGGCTGGGTCACAATCTGGACTGGCGGGTCGGGGCGGGAATTGGGTTGAACGCCGACGCCAGCGACTTGATTCTGGTCAGGAGCTCCCTGACCTACGAATTTCAGGGAATCAGTTCGCGGCGGCTGTTGAGTTCCCAGAACCAGTAACGCCAGCCTGTACCGTCTCAGATCAGGAAATTTCCCGGCAACTTTTCCAAAAGTTGGGGCACAGGATGCCATTGGCCTTACAATAAGAGCCGAGTCCTCTCAGGAATAGTTCAGCATTTTCATGTCATCGAACGGTTTTCAATCGCGGTCTTCGCGGACGCACGGGGTGCGCTCGCTGTTCAGTGTTTTTTCCAGTGATCTCGCCATCGATCTGGGAACAGCCAACACGCTCGTCTATGCGGCCAACAAGGGCATCGTGGTCAACGAGCCCTCCATTGTGGCCCTGAATAAGAACACCGGCGAAGTCGAGGCTGTTGGCAAAGAAGCCAAGGAGATGCTGGGGCGCACGCCCGGCAATATCGTGGCCATTAAGCCCATGAAGGACGGCGTCATCGCCGACTTCAAAGTCACGGAAAAAATGCTGAACTACTTCATCCAGAAGGCGCACAACCGCAAGATGATGGTGCATCCGCGTATCGTCATCGGCGTGCCTTCGGAAATTACGCAGGTGGAAAAGCGCGCCGTTGAGGACTCCGCCTATCGGGCCAAGGCCAGCGAGGTATTCCTCGTTGAGCAGGCCATGGTGGCGGCCATTGGCGCGGGGCTGCCCATCACGGAGCCGAGCGGCAACATGGTGGTGGATATCGGCGGCGGGACAACCGACATCGCCGTGATCTCGCTCTCTGGAATCGTCTATTCGCGTTCGGTCCGCATGGCCGGGAACCAGATGGACGAGGCCATCATGAATTACCTGAAGCGGAAATATAACCTGCTGATTGGCGAGCGCACCGCCGAGCAGATCAAGATCGAGATAGGTTCCGCTTATCCGCTGGACAAGCCCGTCACGATGGAGATAAAGGGCCGCAACCTCATCGAAGGCGTGCCCAAGACCATCACCATCGATGACAGTGAAATTCGCGAATCGCTGGGCGAGTCGATTTCGACCATCATGAACGCCATTCGCGTCGCGCTGGAGCGGACTCCTCCGGAGTTGAGCGCGGACATCAGCGACCGCGGCATTGTGCTGACCGGTGGAGGCGCGCTCATTAAGAACCTGGACAAGCGCATTCGCGAGGAAACCGGCCTGCCGGTTTCCATCGCCGATGATCCGCTGGCCAGCGTGGTGCTGGGGACAGGCAAAATGCTCAGCGACTTCCGGCTGCTGCGCAAGATCAAGATCGACTAAGGCAGCGTTCCGCGAGGAACGGCCTTGGCAGTTCAAAACGCCCTGATCGGAAGGACGTTTTAGAGGAGTATCTCGGTACGGTCCGAAATTCCAGCCCCATGGAATCCTTTTTCAGCCGCTACAGGAACGCGCTGGTGCTCATTGTGGTGCTTGTGGCGCAATTGCTGGCGCTGGCCATCCAGGTAAAGCGCCCCAAGGCGGACGACCGCTCCACCGTAAGCCTGATGCGGTACGCGATTGTGAGTGTCGTGACGCCGCCCGAGCGCATGCTGCACGACACTGGACTGTGGTTTCGCTCCGTCTGGAACGGCTACGTCGATCTGATTCACGTTCGGCGGGAAAACGCCGATCTCAAGGAGCAAATCCAGCGGCTTCGACTGGAGCAGGCCAGCATCGCCCAAAATGCCGCGCAGGGCCAACGGCTGCAACAAATGCTGGGCTTCAAAGAGCGCTACATCAACACCACGCTTCCGGCGCAGGTCATCGGGACCGGCGGCACTGATCAGTCGAAAGTGCTTTACATCGACAAAGGCTGGAAGGACGGCCTCAGGCAGGACATGCCGGTCATTACGGCGGACGGCATCGTGGGAAAGCTGAAGGATGTATTCCCGCACACGAGCCAGGTCCTGTTGGCCACCGACCCCACCAGCGGATTGGGAGTGGTTTTGCAGGACACCCGGGTGCGTGGCGTTCTGCGGGGGCGGGCCTACGGCCAGCTTGAAATTGCGGATATTTCACCCGACAGCCGCATCAAGGCCGGTGAGCCGGTTGTAACCAGCGGCGGAGACCAGATCTTTCCGCGCGGACTGCCTGTAGGCACGGTGGAAAGAGTCATTCCCGATCCCGATCATGATCCTCTTGTCGATGTGCTGATTCGCCCGGCCGCCAAACTTTCTCAGCTTGAAGAAGTGCTGGTAATTACAAAGATGAGCGACAGCGCGTCGGCACAGCAGGCCAAAGATCTCGCCGAAAGCGAGGCCGAGGGAGAAGCGGAGCAAAAGCGCGCTTCGGACATTCTGGCCGAACGGCTGCCCAGCCGTGTCGATCCCAACGCGCCCGCCGATACGAATCCTGAAAAGCTGGTGGATGCGGACGGAAAGCCGCTGAAACCACCTCCTCCGCCTGTGCCGAACCACCCCGACCGCTTCAGCCCCGGAGCGGAGCCGGACGCGGCGCAGATGACTCCGGGGCACCGCTGGGCACCGGTGCAATATGGGATTGAGGTCAAAGCCGCCCCGGCGCCAAAGCCTCCTGTCGCGAAGCAGACCACGGTTGTCAGCAAAGATGAAACGGCGGCGACAATTTCTAAAGCTACCCAATCCGGGGCCGCGCACATAGAGCCGGCCCCAACAGCCGCGACCGGGAGCAAGCCCGCCTCCGCGCCTGTCGCGCCGGTTTCAGGAGCGCCCAAAGTTCGCCAGCTCAGGCAGACCGTCTCCGCCGCGAGCCAAACTGAAAAATCGGCTGCGGCTGCCACGTCTAATGGAAGCCCCGACACTGCCGCGCCACATCAGGGGGGCCCTCACTAATGCCCATGATGGCTTCCACGCGGCGCGAAGCGGAGACGCGGTCTTTTCCGCTGCTTGTCTATATCCTTGCGCCCGTGCTGGCGCTTGGCTTGCAGTCCTATGTCCCGCTGCATTTTCCGCGATTCACGCTTCTCGATCTGCCGCTGCTGATCGTCATCTACTTCGCGGCCACGCTGCGAATGCCCGTCGCGGCGACCTTTGGCGGCGCGCTGATGGGCCTGGCGCAGGACGCGCTCACTCACCAGCCGCTGGGCGTTTTCGGCATCGCCAAAGCGTTCATTGGATACCTGGCGGCGTCGCTCGGCGTTCGCGTCGATACGGAAAACGTCATAACCCGGCTGCTGCTGACGTTCGTCTTTGTGCTGCTTCATGACGCGGTGGATTGGATTCTGGTCCGGCACTTGCTGGCCCAGCCCATGCCCTGGGAATGGCTGCACGAGTTGGGGCGCGGGACCGCGAACGCGCTGCTCGCGGTGGTGCTGTTCGCATTGTTTGACAAGCTGAAGTCGCGCGAGTAGGAGTATTAATCATCTTTTGTTTTAGGGGACAAATTAGGTGATAGAATTGAGGTGGAGATAAATGATGTCAGCATCCGCGCGAGCTGGACGCGCCAAACTCTCCACTACTGTGGATTCAGCCAATTTTCAGTTTCTTGAAACGATGGTCCGCACCGGACAGGTACGCTCAATAGCGGACGCGGTTGATCGCGCTGTTCATCTGCTTCGCCGGGCTGATCGACGTTCCCGGCTTGAACGCGATACAACAGCCTACTTCAGCGGACTTGCCGGAAACGCCGCGCATGAAGAGGACACGCTGGCGGAAGCGCTCCATACCTCCGCGAAGGGACTGGATTACGACCTTGAGCCCTGACTTGAGGCCCAGACGCGGAGAAATCTGGCGCGCGGACCTGGGCGATGGTAAAAAACATGTTGTGGTCGTGGTCTCGCTTGACGCGCGAAACCTGAGCGAGCGGACCTCTTCCATACTGGTTGTTCCATTCGGCAGTTATGGAGTGGCAGGGCCCACGTCCCTGCGAATGGAACCGGGAGAGACCGGGCTGCCCGAGCCCTCATTCCTGAAAGCGCATCTTATCCAGGTCCTCCCGAAACCTCGCTTGTTTGACCGCCTGCCGCGGATGCTTTCCTCCGCACAGATGCGTCAAATCGTCACAATGGTCCGCCGGGCCATTGACCCTGACGCACCCTACGAGCCGCTGCATAGCTCCGCCGGTGAATAGAATGAGTGATTTTCTCTCCAAATTCGAACGCAAGCCCGAGCACATATCGGCCGTCAAGATAAGCGCTTTCCAGTACGCCATCGTCGCCGTAATGCTGGTGCTGGTCTTCGGGCTTTGGAGGCTCCAGGTAGTCGGCGGAGAGAACTACCATGCGCTTGCGCAGGCCAACCGCATCCGCAAGGTTCCCATTCTTGCCGCGCGCGGACAGATCTTCGACCGCGAAGGCCGGCTGCTGGTGGACAACTACCCTTCTGTCTCCTGCTTTCTGGTCCGCGATCAGAGCCATAAACTCGAACCCGATATTCCGCTCATTGCGCGCGGCCTGCACATGACCGTCGATCAGATCGACGCGATTCTGAAGAGATACCGCGGCGCGCCCAAGTATCAGCCCATCCCGCTCAAAAAAGACATCACGCCCGACGAGCAGGAGTTTATTGCCGCTCACGCGGACGAGATGCCGGAGCTTGAGACCATCGATGAGCAGCGGCGGCTCTATCCAAAAGATGGTTTCGCCGCGCACCTGATCGGCTATGTCGGCGAAGTCAGCGAGCAGATGCTGAACAATCCGCGCTACGCATTTTACGAACCGGGCGATGTGGTGGGCCAATCCGGCGTGGAAGCGTCGTATGATGCGATCCTTCGCGGACAGGACGGCTCCCGCGATGTGCTGGTGGACAACCGCGGCCGCCAGGTGGGAGTGCTTGGCACCGAGCGGTCAATTCCCGGCAAGCCGCTCCGTCTCACTATCGACATGGATATCCAGCGCGCGGCGGAAAACGCAATCGGCGACCGCGACGGGGCGGTGGTTGCGCTTGATCCGCACACGGGCGAGGTGCTGGCCATGGTCAGCCGCCCCACCTTTGACCCCAACCAGTTTGCCGTGCGCATTGGGCGCGACGAGTGGAACAAGCTCATCACCGACCCGAATCATCCGCTGCTCAACAAGACCATTCAGGCGATGTCTCCGCCCGGCTCGACCTTCAAGATCATCATGACGCTTGCCGGATTGCAGGAAGGCATCGCTCAAAACTTGAAAGTGAACTGCCAGGGCGGCGCATCCTTCTACGGGCATTTTTTCGGCTGCGACCGGCACCACGGTGAAGTAGACATCCACAATGCCCTGCCGTACTCGTGCGACACCTACTACTACACGCTGGCCGTAAAGCTGGGCATCGACACCATTGCGAAGTACGCCCATGAAGTTGGAATCGGGGAGAAGACCGGCATCGACCTGCCGGACGAAATCAGCGGCGTAATGCCCTCGACCGAATGGGCGCTGAGGAACTTCCATCGCAAGTGGTATGCCGGAGAAACGGTCTCGGTCGGCATTGGTCAGGGGGCCGTCGCGGTCACGCCGATCCAACTGGCCCGCGCCATCGGAGGCATTGCTTCAGGCGGCGTCTTCAAGCGCCCTCATGTGGTTTTTCCGGACGAGTTGCCGGCGAGCTACCGTCAGGCCATTCTGGAAACCTATCCCGGCTCCGGCGACAAGACCATTGCGATTGACCCTGCGAACTGGGAGATCATTACCGATGATATGGCGAACGTCACGCAGTCGCCCATCGGCACGGCCTACTCCTCGCGGCTGGCGGACATCGACTTCGCCGGAAAGACCGGCACGGCGCAGGTCGTGAGCCACAGCTTCGGCGCAAACAAGGTGGCTGAGGACAAAGGTCAGCGCGCCAACTCCTGGTTTGTGGGCATCGCTCCCCGCCGCAATCCGGACATCGTTGTGGTCGTATTGTGGCAGCACGGCGGCTGGGGAACCGATTCGGCGCACGTGGCTGCGCGCGTAATTCAGGCGTTCGTCGATAAGCAGCGCCGCCTCGACCACAACCTGCGCGCTCCGCAGCCGCAGCCACAGCCGCTCGATGTGGGCGCGGTGTGGTCTGATCCCGATGATCCCGGTATTTATGGCGGAAAGGCGCTCCTGTCGAAAGCGAAGACCATTGCAAAGAAGGAACAGAAAGACAACTCTGAATTGGCTTCGGCCCGCGCGGGGCACTTTTATCTGAAGCTTCCAGCATCGAAACCGTCCCGTTCCGGTGTGGGAGATTAACTGCGGCTGGTTTGCCTACTCAGCATGTGTTTCAATTGAATAGGAATGTCTGCTCCCACCGCACAACCAGGATTGAGAAAGCAATCGCCCGCGCGCAGGCTCAAGGCGGCGGCTCGCAAGGCCCGCGAGCTTGCCATCATCGGCCATGCGCTGGCCTCCACGCGGCACCCAGTCATGGCGCAGATTGTGCCCATGCGCTTCTGCAATCTCTCCTGCGCGTATTGCAATGAGTACGACAAGGTTTCGCAGCCGGTGCCGCTCGACGAGATGCTGCGCCGCATCGACCACCTCGGGCGACTCGGCACCAGCATCATTACCATTTCCGGCGGCGAACCCACCACGCATCCCGACCTCGATGACATCATCCGGCGCATTCGCCACAACGGCGCGCTCGCGGGAATGATTACGAACGGCTACTATCTCGTTCCCGAGCGCATTCAGCGGCTGAACGAAGCCGGGCTGGACCACCTGCAAATCTCCATCGACAACGTGGAGCCGGACGAAATTTCCAAGAAGAGCCTGAAGGTCCTCGACCGCAAGCTTCAGTGGCTGGCCGAGTACGCCGACTTCCACGTCAACATCAATTCCGTCGTTGGCGGAGGCATCAAGGACCCGCAGGATGCGCTGACCATCGGCCGCCGCGCCATCGAGCTTGGCTTCACCTCGACCATCGGCATCATCCACGACGGCGGCGGCCAGCTAAAGCCGCTCGGGCCGGAAGAGCGCCGCGTGTGGGAAGAGATGCGAAGCTGGAAGAAGAAGAATTACTCGCGCTTCAACCAGTTTCAGGAAGCTATTGCCAACGGCCAACCCAACGAATGGCGCTGCCGCGCCGGTTCGCGCTATCTCTACATTTGCGAGAAGGGCCTGGTACATTACTGCTCCCAGCAGCGCGGCTACCCCGGCACGCCACTGGCCGACTACACACAGGCAGACCTCGACCGCGAGTTTCTGACCGAGAAGTCTTGCGCGCCTAACTGCACCATCAGTTGCGTCCACCAAATCTCCCACATCGACCACTGGCGCGCGCCGCAAACCAAAAGCATCTCGCCAGGGACCGATGATGAGTTGGTCAAGATCGGTACTTAAGATTCGGCCCGTACCGCCGATGACTCACTCCCCTTGCCACCGCCAGCGCTCCGGCGTTTGCTATCATTTCGATGTTCGTACGCAGCGCGCCTGCGAAGCATGTCCTCAATCAAAAGACAAGTTGTTCTCCCGCTGTTTTGCTGATTCCCTGTTTCACTGATCCCCGGCGCTGTGTCACTGGTTGATGAACCTTGCTGGAGTGGCCATGGAAGTGAATGAAAAACGACCGTTGATGATCGCCAACGGGTGGGTGCAGGCGGCAGGCATTGTCCTCATCATCGGGTTCCTCATTATGGGAATCCTGGCGTATTACACCTACAGCGATGAGCCGCCGATTCCCAAGGTCGTGAAGGACTCGCATGGAGCGGTCCTGTTCACCCGCGCCGACATTATGGCCGGCCAGGAAATCTTCCTGAGTAATGGGCTGATGGAGTACGGCTCAATCTTTGGACACGGCGCGTACCTCGGCCCCGACTTTACCGCCGAGTACCTGCATCGCGCGGCCCTCTCGAGCATTGATTATTACGGTGGGGCAAAATCGGACAAGGCGCGAATCCAGACCGTTCAGGATTTCAAGACAAACCGCTACGACGCTTCCACCGGCGCACTCGTCTTTACCGATGCGCAGGTCCACGCTTTCCAGCAGAACGTGGCCTACTATACCGGATTCTTCGAGACCCCCACGACCAAGTTCGGGCTGCATCCGAATGAGATTCGCGACCCGAATAAGATTCGCCAGCTCACCGCGTTTTTCAGTTGGACAGCCTGGGCAGCTTCCACGGAGCGGCCCGGCCACACCTATTCCTACACGAACAACTGGCCTCCGGAGCCGCTGGTAAACAACCACGCGACGGCGGACTCCATTGTGTGGAGCATGCTTTCGCTCGCGGCGCTGCTGGGCGGAACCGGGCTGCTGCTGGCCGCGTTTGGCCGCTATAACCTTCTCGGTTGGCATGGGCGTGAGCAACAGAAGCTGCGGTTCCGCGCACCGGACGAGGTCCTGCTGACACCCGCGCAAAAGGCCTGCGTCTGGTTCTTCTTTGTGATGGCAGCGCTCTTCCTCATACAGACGTTGTGTGGAGGCGCGTCTGAGCATTACCGGGCGGATTTGCAAAGCTTCTTCGGCATCGATCTTGGGCGCCTGCTGCCCTACAACATTGTCCGGACATGGCATGTCCAATTGGCCATCTTCTGGGTAGCCACTTCCTACCTTGCGGCGGGAATTTTCCTTGTCCCCATGATCACCGGGCGGGAGCCGCGCGGGCAGAAGGCGCTGACTTATGGCCTGCTCGGAGCGCTTGTGATCGTGGTGGTTGGCAGCCTGCTCGGAGAGTTCGGCGGCATTCAGGGATGGATCCAGAATTCCTGGCTCGGCGATCAGGGCTTTGAATATCTCGACCTCGGGCGGCTGTGGCAGGTCCTGCTGACAGTCGGCCTCTGCTTCTGGGTCGTAATCCTCTTCCGGGGACTGCGCGGGCGACTGCGCTCCGAGCACACCGGCAATATGCCCTGGCTGTTTTTCTTCTCAGCGCTGTCAATTCCTGCCTTCTACGGAGTCGGCCTTCTCGCCACCCCCGGCGGACACTTCACAACCACGGATTTCTGGCGCTTCTGGGTTGTCCACCTGTGGGTGGAGGACTTCCTCGAACTGTTCACAACGATCCTGGTCGCCTACATCTTCGTGCTCCTTGGAGTCGTTCCTGAGCGGACCGCCATTCGCGTCATCTATCTGGACGTCATCCTTTACTCAGCGGGTGGAATCGTCGGCACCATGCATCACGTCTACTTCTCCGGTGAACCGGCGCTGCACATGGCGCTGGGAGCGTTCTTTTCCGCCGCTGAAGTCATTCCGCTGACGTTCCTGACGCTTGAGGCGTGGAGCTTCCTGCAACTCGGGGCCATTCAGGAATCAAGATCGAAGTCGCCATTCCCACACTATTGGGCGGTCATGTTCCTGGCAGCGGTCGGGTTCTGGAACTTCCTGGGAGCGGGCGTGTTCGGTTTCCTCATCAACTTGCCCATCGTTTCGTACTTCGAGATTGGAACGGCGCTCACAGCTAACCACGCTCACGCCTCCATGATGGGCGTCTACGGAATGCTTTCCATCGGGCTGGCGCTTTTCTGCCTGCGCTACATCATTCCGGAAAAACACTGGTCTGATAAAGCAGCACAGATAAGCTTCTGGTCGCTCAATCTGGGCCTGGCGTGGATGGTCTTCGCCACGCTGTTTCCTCTGGGTATCCTGCAGCTCTACCACTCCATCAACGTCAGCTACTATGACGCGCGCACGCTGAACTACATCAGCAGCCGCACCAACTCCATTCTGGAATGGATGCGAATGCCGGGAGACGTGGTGTTCATCCTCGGCGGAGCGCTGCCTGTGCTTTACATCTGCGCGAAGGGCATTTTCCTGAAGGGAAAAAGCGGTTCAACAAAGGAGCCGGGGGCGAACCTGTTCACCGAAATCGTTGAACAAGCTGAAGCGCGTTGAGCCATGCTGGATGTTTCTGTTGAATACGTGCTGATGCTGGGCTATGCGGTCGCCCTGGCAATCATCGCGCTTTTGCTGGAGATGGCGGCGCGGCACGCGCATCAGCGTTCGCTGAACACCAGCACGGCGGGGTTCACCTATCACCCGGAACGGGACATCTGGCAGTGTCCGCGCGACCAGCACCTGTTTCCGGTGTTTTCCGACACAGCCAGGGGCATTGTGGTGTACCGCGCGCCCGCTTCGGCCTGCAATGTTTGCCGAAGCAAGGCAGCCTGCACGGACTCCAACCACGGCCGCGAGATTGAGCGAAAGACCACCAACGGGCTGGAGTACGGGATGCAGCGCTTCCATCGCGCCATGTCTCTCACACTCTTGCTGCTGGCGAGCGCAATTCTTGTGACTGAGATCGTCCGCGCCAGCGGGCTCTACCCGCGCCTTGTGCTGAGCGCCGTGCTGGCGGCATTTTGCATCGTGATGTGGCGGCTGGGCATGGCCATGCGCAGGGGCTGCACTGAGTCGCAGACCGGCGTTTACCACGGGTAAAGACGAGGCTCGACGGCCCTCTGTTAGCCTGAAGAGTGCCCGACTCAAAAGCCCAAATCGAATATATTCGCCGCCTTCCCAAGGCCGAGTTGCACCTGCATCTGGAAGGCACAGTCGCGCCGGAAACACTGGTCGAGTTAAGCCAGCGGCACGACTCCGCCCCACTCTCGCTTGATGAGGCCCGCGCGCTCTACCGGTATACCGACTTCACCGGCTTCCTGATGGCCTTTAAGGCTGTGACCGAGCGACTCCGCACGCCGGAAGACTACGAACTCATCGCCTGGCGCATGTTGCAGCGGCTGGCCGCGCAAGGCGTCGTCCATGCGGAGGTCTATATTGCCGTGGGCGTGATCCACTATTGGGGCCGCGCGGATCTTGAACCGATCTTCGCCGCGCTGGAGCGGGCCCGCGAACGCGCCGAGCACGAGTTCGGTATCAGCCTTTACTGGATCTTCGACGCCGTCCGCCACTTTGGGCCGGAGGCTGCCTCGCGCGTCTTCCGCCAGGCAGCGGCCATGCGCGCGGAATATCCCTCGATCATCGGCATCGGCATCGGAGGGGACGAGCGCCAGACCGGGGCCGATGTCTTCCGCGACCACTACGCCGAGGCACGGGACGCGGGACTGAGGCTCACTGCGCACGCGGGCGAATCCACCGGGCCGGAGAGTATCTGGGCCGCCATCAACATTGGGACCGAGCGCATCGGCCACGGTCTCACCGCCATCGAGGACCCGGAGTTGATGGAGGTGCTGACCGAGCGCCAGGTCCCAATCGAGATTTGCATCACGTCCAATGTCCGCACCGGATGCTGCCTGCCGCTCACGACTCATCCGGTGCGGAGCTACTTTGACGCGGGGCTGATGGTCACGCTCAATTCCGACGATCCGGCCATGTTCGCGAGCGATCTCGAATGCGAATACAAGCTGGCCGCCAACGATTTTGGTTTCACGAATGAACATCTGCGCGAATTGGCCGCAAATTCCATCGAGGCGAGCTTCCTGCCGCCGGAGCGCAAGGTGGAACTACTGCGCCGGATTGAGCAGACTGGCGGCTGAAGTTTAGGACCAGTAGCTGCGGTCGAGCGTGCGATATTGGATCGCTTCGGCAATGTGGCCAACGGTGAGCGACTCCGCGCCATCAAGATCGGCGATGGTGCGGGCGACCTTCAGGATGCGGTCGTGGGCGCGTGCGGTGAGTCCCTGCTGCTGCATGGCCCGTTCCAGCAGCTTCTCGGCGTCGGGGCCGAGTTCGCAGAAGGTCCGAATCTGGCGCGTACCCATCTGCGCGTTCGAGTAGATCGTCTCCTTCGCGGTTGAGAACCGTTCCCGCTGGCGCTCGCGTGCTTTCAACACTCTGGCGCGGATGACCGCCGAGCCTTCGCTGGCCGCCCCGCCGCGCAGCTCGCGATACTGTACAGCCGGGACCTCGATGTGGATGTCGATGCGGTCGAGCAGCGGGCCGGAAACCTTCGCGACGTATCGCTGAATAAGCGGCGGAGTACAGTGGCACTCGCGCGACTTGTCGTTGAAGTACCCGCAGGGGCACGGGTTCATGGCCGCCGCCAGCATGAATGCCGAAGGGAAGCTCAGCGACATGGAAGCGCGCGCGATCGTGACGCTGCGGTCCTCCAGAGGCTGCCGCATCACCTCCAGCACGTTGCGCGGGAACTCCGGAAGCTCGTCCAGAAACAGAACGCCGTTGTGGGCCAGCGAAACCTCGCCGGGGCGAGGAATGGCCCCGCCGCCGATCAGGCCCGCATCGGAGATGGTGTGGTGCGGCGAACGGAAAGGCCGCTGCGTCACCAGCCCAGCTTCGGAGTCGAGCACGCCCGCGACCGAGTGAATCTTGGTCGTCTCCAACGCCTCGGCAAAACTCAGCGGAGCCAGAATCGAAGGCAGCCGCTTGGCGAGCATGGTCTTGCCCGAACCCGGCGGGCCGATCATCAGGATGTTGTGCCCGCCCGCCGCAGCGACCTCCAGCGCGCGCTTGGCCGTCTGCTGCCCGCGCACATCGGCAAAATCGAGCGCGAAGTGCTGCTCGCCTTCCAGCGCCTCCGCCGCCTGCACCCGAAACGGCTCGGTGTGAATGCCGCCATTTCCCGCCGCATTCAGCAACTCGCGCACGTCGTTCAGCGAGTCCACCGGATAGACGTTGACGCCTTCAACGACCGCCGCCTCGCGGGCGTTCGCCTTCGGGATTACGAGGTTCTTGATGCCGCGCTCCCGGGCCGCAACGGCCACGGGCAGCATTCCGGGAACGGCGCGAATGCCGCCGTCGAGCCCCAGTTCGCCAATCAGCAGGAACTGGCCGAGGTCGCGAATCTGAAGCGCGCCGTAGGCTCCCAGGATGCCGATGGCCATGGGCAGATCAAACCCGGAGCCTTCCTTCTTGATGTCCGCCGGGGCCAGATTGATGGTGATGTGAGTAGGTGGAATCTGGAACCCGGAGTTCTTGATGGCCGCTCGCACGCGGTCGCGGCTTTCACGAACGGCCGCGTCTGGCAGACCAACGGTGTGGAAGTGGTCCTGGTCGGCCTGGATTCCCGAGAAGTCTACTTCCACGTCGATGATGCTGGCGTCGATACCGTATACGGCGGCGCTGATTGCTTTGAAGAGCATACAGCTTGAAGCATAGGGCCGAGAGACGGCAACACGGCCAGAGAAAGTGTCCCAAAGTGGTTCCAGCAGGTTCCTTAAGTAACCAACTGATTCAATCAGAACAAATCCGCGTGAGTTCCAGTACGAGTCAGATACAGGTCGTTGCCGTCGATCTTATAAATCAGCAGCCAGTCGGGTTCGATGTGGCAATCCCGAAAATGCTTCCAATCGCCGCTTAATGCGTGATCCCGGTAGCGTGGCGGCAGCGGCGCACCTTCCGCCAGCAATAGAACCAGAGTCCGCAGCTTGCTCATGTCCTTGCCGCGCTTCTCCGCCAATTTCACGTCGCGCTTGAACTGGGACCCAAGAATGACTTCCCGCATCTCAGAGGCCCAAGTCCTTCAACGCGGCATCCGCCGAGCGAAACCGCTTGCCCTTCTTCCTGTCGGCCATCCGCATTGCCCGCACCGTAGTGGCATTTGGGACCCGCACTTCAAATGGGAGCGCCTTCTCGTCAGCCACCCGCACCAGCATCATGCGAACCGCATCTGAAACAGAGATTCCCATTTTCGCGAGCGTCGCTGAGGCTTTCTCCTTTACGGTCTCATCTACCCGGACATGCACCATTGTCGTGGCAGCCATGTTATGTCTCCTGAGATACATTGTATCTCAGCGATGGATGTGCCGATCTCCACCAAACCGGGCTACACTAAGCTGTGAAAACCAGTCTGTTCGACCTTTATAAGATCGGTATTGGACCGTCCAGCTCGCATACAATGGGACCGATGCGCGCGGCCCGTCGGTTCGCGCAATCTCTTCAGGATGCGGGGCTTCTCGACCGGGTGGCGACAGTGCGCGCCGAGCTTTATGGCTCGCTCGCCCTTACCGGGCTCGGTCATGGAACCGACCGCGCCGTCCTGCTCGGGCTCAGCGGCGAAGAAGCCGCATCCATCGATCCGGCCACGATTGGCCCCAAGCTCGCCGCCATCCGCTCCTCCCAAACTCTGCCCCTTCTGGGCTGGCATTCGATCCATTTCAACGAGTCGGAAGACCTGCTCTTCCACCGCGACCAGATGTTCCCACCGGGCGCGAAGACCCACCATCCGAACGGCGTCCGGTTCAGCGCGTTTGACCAGGGCGGTACTC
>DASTXK010000250.1:0-23374 GCA_035765555.1 Acidobacteriaceae bacterium | reverse complement strand
GTTCTGACGGTGAACGAGGTGCGGGCGATGCGCGGGCTGGCTCTATTGCCCGGTGCGCCGGAGCCGAATCGGAAGAAAGAAGAGGAGGTTGCGAAGCCAACATTGACAGAAGGGAATTGACCACAGAGGAAGGATCGGGGGAAGCGGGAATGAGACTGGAGGCACTGGCAGTCGCGCTGCCGGAGGTGGCGGGGCATCCGAACCGGGTCCCGTTTGAGGGCGTGCTTACGCTGGTGGACGAGCCGAGCAACCGTCCTCCGTCGGGGGCGCGCGGGCATCGCGTGATTCTGACGCGGGAGGCGGCGCTTGCGGCGCTGCCATCGCTGATGGGGATGGCTGTGGATTACGCGCCGGGCTGGGACGGCCATGACGCGCGCAGGAAGTGCGGCATCATTACGCAGGCCGATGTGGAAGCAAACCGGCTGCGCGTGAGCGGGTATCTCTTCGGGAAGGATTTTCCCGAGGTGGAAGACCGGATGCGGCGCGGCACGGCGGGCATGATGGGCATGTCGTACGAAATTGCGGACGCTCATGTGGAGGACATGAACGCCGAAATATGGAAGCTGACGCGGGCGACGTTTACGGGTGCGGCGATTCTGCTGCGCGAGAAGGCGGCGTACCGCAATACATCATTTCAACTGGCCGCGAAGCGCTGCCGGGAGTTCACCGCGAGGCGCGCTCCGGCGGAAAGGCTGCGGCGATTGAATGAACGCAACATTTGCCAACTGGAGAAAGGAAAGGAAGCACGATGGAAATAGAAGCAAACGAGATGTTGCAGGCCAGCGCGGAGAAGCTGGCAGCGGCCGCCAGTCTGCTGGAACGGATGATGGAGCGCATGGAGCAGCGCGAGGCTGAGGCGACGGGCGACGTTCAGAAGATCGTCGCGGAGGTTGACCAGGAGGCGGCGGTTTCCGAGCGCGAGCTGGAGCTGGAGCGCAGGCTCGCGCGGGCCGAGCAGCAGATTTCCGAGCTGCGCGCGCAGGAGTCCAAGAGCGCTTCCGCACGGAAGACGCTGCCCGCGACGACCACGCAGTTGCTGGCCAAGCAGGGCATCACCTCGCTGGAGTCGATGGAAGCCGGCACTCTGGATGCCGCGCTGACCGGGCTGAGCCTGGAACAGCGCATCGCGGTTAAGTCGCAACTGCTGCGGGCGGGGATCGCCGGCTAGGGAAGCCCATTCGCAGGCACACGGGTCCGCTGAGGCGGGCCTTTTCTATTGGCGCAGGTTTTACAAAGGCCCGGAGGCGATGGCCGGACGGGCGAAAGGAAAATGATGAAGGCAAATTTCTTTGATATTCATTCGGCGGCTGACTACATCGGGCCTGGCGCGGTGGAGGTCCCGCTGTACCAGACCGAGATCACCGACATTGTGCGGCGCAACAGCCTGTTCGGGCAGCGCATCAAGCAGGTGCCGGCAACCGGGCATCCGTCGCGCTACTTTGAGGAGACGGCGATTCCAAATCCCGGGACGGCGGGTTTTGTCGATCCGCGCAATATCGTTGCTCCGGTGGTCGCTCCGACGCGCGTGGAGCGCAGCGTTCCACTGAAGGCGGTGGTGGCGCAGCTCAACTACAACCTGTTCGATGTGGAACTGGGCACCCAGCAGAAGCAGTTTGCTTACCTGCAGGCGCGCGACCTGGTGGACACGGTGCAGGGCGTGATGGTTGCGCACGATGTCGCCCTTTGGAACGGCAATGACACCTCGCTGAGCACTCCCACGACCGCGCAATATTACGGCGTGTCCGGGCAGATTGCGGCGGGCGGCAACACCACCACCATCGGCACCACAGCCAGCATTGTGGACGGGTTGAAGGCGACGGTGGCGCAGATGGTCGCGAACACCAGCTTTGCCGTGCGTCCCACGGCGATCTATGCGAACCCGGTGCTGCTGGATTTGATCGACCGCGAAATGAAGACCGACTTCAACGTCGTGCTTTCGACGCGCGAGATTGAGGCCGGCTTCACGGTGAAGATGCTTTCGACCCAGGCCGGTGATCTGCCGCTGATTCCCGACTGGTCGCTGGCTTACACCGGTACTCCCGGGTCGGGTTCGGCGGTGCTGCCTGCTTACATCGTGACGGAAGACCTGATCGAGTACCACTGGCTGAGCGATCCGAATCCGCGGGTGTTTCAGCTTGGCGTTCCCGGCTCGCTGGCTTCGCAGTATGTGGTGGTGAAGTTTGGCGCTCCGGTGGTGAAGGGCGCGAGCTATGCCCATTACCAGGTGCTGGTTGACCGGTAGAAGGCAGCTATTAGCTTTTAGCTGTTAGCAATTTGCGGGACCGGCTCGAACCTGGGCCGGTCCTGATTTTTTTAGGCGGAATTTCGCGCCCGAATTAGAGGAGAAATCGATGGGATATTTGCAGCCAGCGCAGTATGCGAACTATGGGCTGTCGCCGGATGTGAGCGATGACTGGGTTACGGTCGCGTCGGCCATGATTGACGCGCATTGCCGCCGCACGAGTTTGAATCCGGCGCAATATACGGAGCGGCTGCGGCTGGTGGAAGGATCGCAGACGGCGCGGCTTTCGTATCTGCCGCTCGCTCCGATTGCGCCGGCGAGTTCTCCGCTGGTGAGCGTGCGGGCGCGGTATGGCAGGCCGAGGCGCGGGCAGACTGTTTATCCAATGCAGGAGGAAATAGCCTGGGCGTTTTCGCTGCCGGGGGAGTGGACGACGGTGGATCCGGCAACAGTGGATTTTGTCGCGGAGACGGGCGAACTTGTGTTTCCGCTGAACATTCTGGGAGTGCCCTACAACGAGGTGGAAGTGACGTACACGGCGGGGCTGGCCACGATTCCCGACGCGGTGTTGAGCGCATGCGCGCTGATTGTGAAGAACGCGCAGGCGACTCCGGGGCTGAACGTGAAGTCGAGCAAGGTGGACACGATGGCGGTCCAGTACTTCTCCAGCAGCCTGATTGATGCGACGGTGCGGGAGCTGCTGGCTCCGTGGGTCGCGGCGAGGCTGGGTTAACTATGAGCGCGGACTTGAGCACACAGAAACCCGATAAGCACGTGTTCCGGATGGCGGATGCGCTGCTGCGCGCGAGCGGCGGAACCACAGCCTATTTGCAGATGCCGCTGGAGCCAGGGGATGCGTCCGATGAAGGGCAACTGGGGCTGGACGCGCCGAACTTCCAGCCGCTGGGCTTGTCGCCGGTGACGATGCGCCGGATGAAGCGCGTGATGATGGAAGGCCAGCCGCAGGAATATGAGTTGCTGGTGAGCGGATCGGCGGTGGCGGCGGCAGTGGGCGAGATGCAGGTGGCTTCGGCGGAACTTCTGTTTCAGATGGCGGCGGGAGTGGTGGTTGCGGGCGAGCTGTTTCTGATTGAGTCGGTCTCGATTTCGGAGTCGATGGGAGCGGTCTATATGTATCGTCTGCTGTTACGTGAGTCGGCGAGCGGCTGGCAAATGCAAAGCTGAGGCGGAGAGAGAATGCAGAACGCGAAAGACACTTTTTACATCACGCTGCGGAACCGGCTGGCGTCGGTGAGCCCGGACCGGACGATGACACTGCGCGGCGTGGTGAGGCCGGGGATTCTGGTGGAGGAGGCGGAAGCGCCCGCGGCGCAGCTTCCGCTGGACGTGTTTGTGCTGCGCTGGACGAAGCTGGGCACGGACGGGCAAATGCCGTCAACGCTGGTGGCGATGACCTGCGAGATTCATTACGCGACATCGGGAACGCGGGACAACATGGGCCTGGACCGCGGCAGGGCTCTGGAAGCGATGGACGACGAACTGCTGCGGATGCTTAGCCCGGCGTCCGTCGCCAAGATGAATTACACGCAGAACCCGGCAACGCAAATGGGGACCAGCATCTTCTGGTCGCAGCCGGTGTTCACGGCCGAGGCGACCACGCGCGAGCGCGTGGGGCGCGTGGCCACGGTGGAAGTCTTCACGTTTCAGGAGCAGGGAGAACTATGAACACAGGACCTCTTGCAGTAGTGAACGCGATGCCTCCGGTGACGCGCAGAGTGCGCGCGTATTTTGCTCCGGTGGACCGCGTGAATCGAGTGCCGACGGTTTTTGACCCGGCGGTGAACGGTGGGTTCGATCTGGACTCGCCGCCCGCGCCGTGGATCGATCTGGGATGGATTGAGGACTTCAGCCGGAAGTCGCTGAGTAAAATTTCTGGCCTGGCGACGGGAAGCCCGGCGGTGACGGAGTTCCAGGTCAAGCAGACGGTGGACGCGAGCGTTTCGTTCCGCTTCAAGACGTGGAGCAAGCTTTCCATGGCGCTCGCCGCGGGTTCGCAGCACATGAACCTGCTCGCGCCCGCGTCTGGAGCGGCGGCCAATGGCTCGGGTGCGAAAGCGGCTGCGGCGACGGGCCTCGCGGCTTCAGGATCGACCGCGACGTTGCTGGTGATGAGCAGCACGGCGGGGTTCGCGCCTGGGTGCATTGTGGCGGTGGACGGGGACTACGCGGGGCAGACGGGCTTTGTGGGTTCAGGCGTTTCCGCCGCGTATGTACAGAGCGCGGCGGCTGTGGGCAGCGATCCAGACTACATTCGGCGGGTCACGTTCAACGTTGCGCGCGTCTCTACCGTGACCGCGACTGAACTGCAATTGGCCCAGCCGCTGCCTGCGGGCGTTCCAGCGAATACGATGCGGGTGCAGCCGATGGTGGGGTTTGTTGACCGGGAGGGCGGCAGCTTCTTTCAGGAATGGTCGGCGCTCTTTTTGATGCCGGGAGAACAGGGCGAGCGAATTCTATTTCACTACCCACGACTTCAGGCAATTGCGGGAGCGGCAGAGGCCGCGATTACGCTGAACGCGCCGATTGAGAGGATTGCGCTGAGCGCGGCATTCCGCGCGCTTCCGGTGACAGACGCAAACGATGGCGAGCAGGCGGTGTGCTTCCGCAGCTTTCTGCCAAGCGCAATGACGCTGGTTTAACGACGAGGAGAAAAGGTG
Organism: Acidobacteriaceae bacterium; assembly: GCA_035765555.1. Classification (GTDB taxonomy): domain Bacteria; phylum Acidobacteriota; class Terriglobia; order Terriglobales; family Acidobacteriaceae; genus Silvibacterium. The sequence continues at coordinate 18,454 of DASTXK010000250.1, read as the reverse complement.
AAGTTAACCATCGATAATCTTGACGGCCTGGGCGCGGTTGATTACTCGCAGAGCGTGGTCGCGACGGAAAAGTTCGTCATCAAGCGGCAGTTGAATGAGCCGTCGTTGTGCAGCTTTACTCTTGTGCCTTCGGTGGTGAATTTGTCCACGCCCGTCCGCCATGGCCGTGTGATTGTTTCCGGCGACGAGGGCAACCTGCTGTTCACGGGTTATGTGGCGATGGAGCCGGCGCTGGAATTGCTGGGGCAATCGAGCGAGGGTCCTGCATTCCGGACGCTGGTTTCAGCGGTGAGCGATGAGGTGCTGCTGAACCAGCAGCCCTCTCCGGTGCTGCTGGCGGGGGCTTCGCAGTCCAGCAACCAGTTGTTCCAAAGTCTGAGCGCGGGCCTGGACACTAGTGGCTTTTCCTTCGATCTCGCCTCAGGCAACGGGGCCGTAGGCAATTTTCCGATCGCGGTGGGGCGCGACTGGTCGGCGAATGCAGGGACACTGGCGGGCGCCGTTCGTAGCGCGTATCGCGTGATGAATGGAGTGGTGGCGATGCAGCCGGTTGGCAGCGTGGTCCACGCGCTAAGCGAAGCGGATGGAACGCTGGACCTCTCCGCGCTGGAAGCGTCGATGGTGAAGTCGCTGGCGAATGACGTGACAGTGTGCGGGGCAGAGGAGCCGTCGGCTTACGTCACAGAGTTTTTCCAAGGCGACGGGACGACTATGCTGTTCGAGCTGACGGAAGAGCCGTATATGCCGCCGACCTCGACCAACAGGCCGCTGATCGACCGCTTTGAAGGGCCGGAGATCAATCCGGCAATGTGGTACGTGATCGGAAATGGGAGCTACGTTACGCTGACCTCCGCCGGGTTGACCTGCTCAGGCGGCAACGGGATTGACGGCGGCGCCATTGTGCGGACCGCGAACCCGATTGAGCTGGGCGGCTCGATGATCTTTGAAGCGCGTGGCGTTCAGTTTGGCACGATCACGACAGGCATTTTGAATGCGATTTATGGCGGCGCAATGGAAACAGCCAACTGCGTGGCGGGTTTCCAGATAAGCCAGGGCAGCGGAGACACACAGATCAGCGCGCTGATCATGGGGGCGGCGGCGGGTAGCCCGTTCACCGTGACTTCCGGACATATGTACACGCTGCGGCTGCGCGTCTATTGCAATGAAATGCAGCGCATGGACCAGGCCTACCACTCGATTGACAGCAGCGGCCCGCACACCTACGGCGGGGTTTATATGATGTCGGGCGGGACCGTGATGCTGGAGGTCCAGGACACGACGAACGGCGTGGCATCGGCCCCGGTCGTGCTTTACTCCGGCGCGCTCGGAAGCCTTCCCGCCATACCGAACCTGGGATTGATCAACAGCACTGATCTTTCGTGCAGCATCGCCAGCGTTGAGGTGACACAGCAGGGGCCGGTGTGGGTCACGAGCACTCCGCCGGGCGGCAGCACCACGATTCGTCGCATGGGCACTCCGGCTCAGGGGGCCGACTGCATCATGGCGAGTACAGGCAAGCTCAATTTTTATCCCACAGCGATTCCGCAGTCCGGCGAGTTGATCGCGGTGTCGTATCGTGTGAAGCGCCGCGCCGTGGCGCGTAAGGCGGATGCGGCCAGTATCGCCGATGAGAGCATGGGCGGCAAGCGTCCGGGCACCTCGGTGTGGATCGGCACGGTGGTGAGCCCCAGACCGCGCAGCTCGCATGATTGCGAAAATGCTGCCTCGGCGTTGCTGGATCTTTCGACCGATCGCGCTGCGGCGTGGAAGGGAAAATACACGGCGTGGAACATGGAGGCGCAGGGCGACGTGTGGCCGGGAGACGTGCTGGCGGTAAGCGCGACGTCCATCGATCTAGCAGCCAACCTGGTAGTGCGCGCGGTGGAGATTGAATTGATGTGCGGCGTGCCGGGGCTGGCAAAATACGTCATCAGCTTTGCAAACGACTGGGCTGACGCGCTGGCGATCCGGACTACTTCCACGGTCCCAGCTGACGTATGGCTGCCGCAACAGCCTCAGACCACGGTTCCGCTGGACAATCTTGCGGAGTTGACGTTTTCGGCTTCCAGCAGCGCCATTACAGTGGACGCCGGGACCGTGCCTCCCAGCGGAGGCGGCTTCGAGGTGCGGCGCAGGGACTGGGATTTTGGTCCGGGAACGGATTCCGACCTGGTGCTGCGCAGCCCGGTGAAAAACTTCACCGTTCCGCGCGAGTCGGTAGTGGAGCGGTATTACGTCAGGATGTATGACGGTTCGACTCCGCCGAACTACTCGCGGTTTTCGAGCGCGGTAATCGTCAACGTGGCGATGTAGAGGGAGAACAGGAGCGGCTTCGCTCCGCTGCCGGTGAGGAAAAGGGAAATGACAGAATTTGAGGCGCAGGTGCTCGCGGACTTGTCCGTGCTGAAGAACCAGATGAGCACGCTGCTGGGGGACGGAAATTCGGGGCGCATTGCGGCCATTGAGGGCCGCGTGGAGCAGCATGAACGAAGCTTTCAACGAGCGAAGGGATTCGCCGTGGCCATGAGCGCGATCTTCACGCTGATTCAGTGTGTGCTTGAGTTGCTGTGGAGGAAATAGGGTGAAAGGCGGTTCGCGCCGTTAAATTACAATAAAGCCAAGAGAGAGACGAATGGCGCATACCGTATTTTGCTCGCGTTACAAGCAGGAGATGGAGGGTCTGGACGAGCCTCCGTTTGACAACGATTTTGGCCGGAAGATCTACGAGAACGTATCCAAGAAGGCGTGGCACGACTGGACCGAGCACCAGAAGATGCTGCTGAACGAGTACCGCCTTCAACCATGGACCCCGCAGGCGCAGGAGTTTCTGGCCGAGCAGATGCAGAGGTTCTTTTTTGGGGATGGAATGGTTCTGCCGAAGGAGTATGTTCCCCCCAGCAAATAAGGGTCGGACTGGTGTCGGCGGCGCGCTCGCCATTTCATGTAAACTAGCTCAGTGACCCTGGTCGTCGGGACGTGGCTCAGCCTGGTAGAGCACTCGCTTGGGGTGCGAGGGGTCGGCAGTTCAAATCTGCCCGTCCCGACCATTTAAACCAATCACAATTATTCCAACTTCCTAAGATATGGGGGCATCTTTGCGGCCCCCCGCAGTGTCGCGTTTTGAAGGAAAGCCGGGCTTGGTCCGCAAGCCCGGCTCCATTGCTACTCGGGCAGGGCAATCTGTCCGTTGATGTGGAAATGCCCGCTGGCGACCTGTGCGCCGGTATCCGGCTGGCCGCCACCGATGCTGATGGTGTAGTCTCCGCCGGCGATGATCGGATCACCATTCTCCGTGACCATGCCGAGATCGCGTTTCTTCAGTTCGAAGTGGACGTTCTGGCTTGCTCCGGGTTCGAGGTGGATCCGTTGAAATCCACGCAAGGCGATCCGGGGCGCGCCGGCAACGGGTGGAAACTTCAGATAGAGCTGCACCACCTCGTCGCCTGCCACTTTACCCGTGTTGGTCACCGTCACGTCCGCATCCACAGGATCGCCCGCGTTTACGGGCGCCTGCGGCACGTGAAGATCGCTATACGCGAAGGTCGTGTAGCTCAGACCGTATCCGAACGGATAGAGAGGCTTCCCGGTGAAGTATCGATAGGTGCGGTTTTTCATCGAGTAATCTTCAAAATGCGGTAGCTGGTTGATCCCGGTGTAGAAGGTGACGGGCAGCCTGCCGGCGGGGTTATTTTTCCCGCTCAGCGTATCGGCAATGGCCGCGCCGCCCTCTTCGCCTGAGTACCAGGTTTCCAGAATCGCGTTGGCATGCTGCTGGGCCCAATTCACGGCCAGCGCGCTTCCATTCATCAGCACCACAACCAGCGGCTTGCCGGTGGCGGCAACCGCTTTTACCAGCGCCTGCTCCGGTTCCGGAAGATCAATGAGGGTGCGGTCGCCGCCAAGGAATCCCGGCTCGTGGACCGGCATCTCTTCGCCTTCCAGTTCGCTCGTCAGACCGACCGCGGCAATCACCACATCGGCGTTTCTCGCAGCCTCTATCGCTTCGGGAGAGGGCGTATTGTCCACCTTCGCCCACACCAGTTGCGCAATGGGGTTCTTTTGGTCTCTGGCGCCGTAAACCACATCGAGCGAAACCTTCTCGCCTCTTTCCAGATGAATTCGTCCCAGCTTTGACTCCGCACCGGTGCCTCCGTATCGGCCCACCAGGTCCGCATTGTTCACGCGCACCCGTGAAAATCCATTTGACCGGATACCCAGGAGGTAATCGCCCGTCTCAGGAGGATTTAGAAAGCCTTTCCACTCTGCCATGAAGCTCGATTTGCCCTTCAACTCGCTGGGCAGAGCGCTGGCTGTCAAATCCACTGAGGATTCCACCCGCGTCGCCTGCGGCTTCGGTCTGGTCGCCTCGAACATCTCCCGGCCGATTCCGGCTGTGTACTCCGCCTTCAGGCCCGGCTTGCCATCGGCCGTCGTCAGAAGGGCTTCCGGTACGGGTTTGCCAATGTCCTTCCTCAGGAACTGGATTCCTGGAACGAACGTGATCTTCGCGCCCGGAAATTCCGCTTTGAGACCTTCGAGCAGTGAAACCGTGTGAGTGGGTGTCCCGGCATAGTTCCCGAGCAGGACCTGCGTTTGGTCGGCGAGGGGGCCAACCACGGCGATGCTTCTGATTCCTGCCTTAAGCGGAAGCGTTCCGTCGTTCTTGAGCAGGACCATGGATTCGTTGGCCAGCTTGAGAGCCAGCGCGCGGTGCGCGGGGCTGCTGAGTTCGCTCTCAGAAATCTTCGTGTACGGTACCATGTCAGGCGGATCGAACATACCGAGCTTGATCCGCGCTGTGAACAGCCGAACCAGCGCCGTGTCGATTGCGCTCTCGGGAAGATAGCCCTGCTGCACAGCTTGAACGAATGGTTTGTAATCGGAGTTGTCTTTGGGGTACTCGGCATTGGCGCCGTAGCATTCGTTGTCCATGCCGCGTATAAGCGAGATCGCGGATGACTGCGCCTGAGTGGGCCGATAGTGGTGCCCCGTGAAGATGTCCCGGACGGCGTCGCAGTCGGAAACAACATAGCCCTTGAATCCCCACTTACCGCGCAGTTGGTCGACCAGCGTGAACTGATTGGCGCAGGCCGGCTCGCCGTTGATGGCGTTGTAGGCGCACATCACTGATCCCGCGTGACCCTGAACGATAGCGGCTCGGAATGCGGGCAGATACGTGTCCATTTCGTCGTGCTTGCTCACGTCGACATCGGCAAAGTGCCGCGTCGGCTCCGGCCCACTGTGTACGACAAAGTGTTTGGGCGTAGCGATGGTGAGGTAGTACTTCGGGTTATCACCCTGCATCCCTTTGATAAAAGCAACACCCATGCGGGCGGTCAGGAATGGATCTTCCCCGTAGGTTTCCTGGCCGCGTCCCCAGCGCGGATCGCGAAAGATATTGAGGTTGGGGGACCAGAAGTCGAGTCCTCCCATAATGCCCTTGTGTCCCGCGCGGACATCCTGGACGTGTTTGATTCGTCCCTCTACGCCGATGTCGGTCGCCATCTCATGGATTCCGGGAACGTCAAAAGTTGCAGCCAGCCCGATTGGCTCAGGAAATTCCGTCACGCCATCGTTGATGACTCCGTGGAGGGCCTCGCTCCACCAGTTGTAGGCGGAGACTTTGAGGCGCGGAATCGGACGGGCATCGTTGACCAATTGCGAAGCCTTCTCCTCCAGCGTCATGCGCCCGACCAGGTCTTTTGCTCGAACCATCGGCGGCAGCTTCGGATTCAGATAAGGCGGGGTGGATGTGTTTTGGGCCATCGCACACGGAACCGCCATGGCGCAAAACAGCAGCGCCGCGACGCCGGTAAGTAGCGTTGAAATTCCTAACCTGTTTAACTTCATTTTTCTTTCTCCTCAAAGAGCAAAGATTCCGTATCCATGTTTTGCTGATGACACTCAGCGGTGATGAGGGGCGGCGGCTGGTCCGCAGCCCTTTGCGTCACAAAGGTGCTCGCTGAAAAACGGGAGCACATGATTCTGAAAACGAAGGGCCACGGCGCTGGTGTGCGTCCCGTGGTAAATTTCAAAGCTGTTCGCGACTCCGTAGTTATCGAGAATTTGGTGCACCTTGATAGTGTCGAATCGTAGTCCGTCCTCGTCACCGACGTCCATTGCAATCGCGCTGTATTTCCGCAGGTTATCGATGTACTGGTCGATGAACGCCAGCGGAGAGTTGGCTTCCCATTTCGCCAGGACATCTGGCTGCACCTTGCCGTCCTTCACCGGCAGGTCGAGATATAGGGGTGGGTTCTTGGGATCCGGCGACCAGGCCGCCGCGCTGGCCAATTGCGCCTTCCAGAAAAACGAGAAGCCCGCCGTGTCGGCCGGCGACTTCATTCCCGCAACCGCATTCAGAAAAGCCTTCTCCTGTGGCGAATCCGGATCGGGGCGATGCACCGAGAGGCAGCATGGGCTCATCACGTATAGTGCGCCGAACACATTGGGATACTTCATGCCGATCCGCAGGGCCCCATATCCGCCCATGGAGTGCCCCACCAGTCCCCGGCTTTCGCGGTTGGGAATTGTGCGGTAGTGCGCGTCGATGTAGGAAACCACGTCGTGCGCGATGAATTGCTCGAAGTCGCCGGTGGTCTGCGACCGTGAATACATTGATCCGCCGTACACGGTCTTTGAGTCCGGCAGCACCACGATCATCTGTTTCGCGCCCTTTGCAAAAGCGCCCTCAATGGTCTGCGGCACATGAATTTCATGCGTCCATTGCTCGGCGCCAATGGAGTAGCCGTGTAGCGCATAAACTACGGGATACCGCTGCTGCTTGTCTTTGAAATAGCTGGGGGGCAGAAACACGATAACGTCGCGGTCCACGGCTTCGCCTTCCAGATTGCCTTCAAGCGAAACTGCGTGGATCTTGATGTGCTGTACCGTGACCGGACTTGCGCCAGGCACCACCGGCGGCACTTCTGTCTGCACCTGTGCGGAAGCCGCACCCGGACCGCTCCATATCGCGGCCATCAACAGCGCTGCGCCCCAGAACTTCAGCTTGCTCATTCTGCCCTCCGATTCCTTGCAGCTCACTTCGTTGTTTTACTTTGCTGAATTACTGCTCTACGGCGAATCGGTAGATGCTCACACTTATTGGCGCAACCGAAAGCTCTTGCTCTGAGCCGCTCCCCGCCGTTTTCGTAATCGTCACCTGCGGAGCCTGTCCAACCTCATCCGCCGCCTGCAAATCTTTGCCCGTGATCCGCCAAACGATCGGCTCGCCCTTCAGCCGAATGCCGGCGACATTCAGATCGAAACTCCGCTTGGAATTCGTCGCATTCACCACCGCGAGTGTCAGGTATTTGTGGTCCGGCGTGAGAGCGGCGAACATGTCCAGCGGATAGGTCGGACTGCCAGAGTTCGTCTCTGGCTGGTCCCCGCCCACGGGATATTCTGGCGCCGGCTGCGGCGAGTTGCCCGTGAGCGCAACCGGAATTGAACCCGGAACAAAGCTGTCCCCGTAGAGTTTGTAGACAAGTCCCGTGGTGTTGAGCACCGCCGCCGTAGGCGTGTAGTCCAAAGTGGAAACTCCCATCGTATGCGCCGACATGCGTAGGAAATCGGTATGCCTCAGCATCTCGTTGAGGGTCATGGCGTAGGCGAGCGCCATCTTCAGGTCCGGAGCACGATTGAAGGCTCCACCGAAATACGCGTACTCGTCGATGGAGAGAAAAATGTGGTTCTTCTCCAATTGCGGGAACCGTTGCTCGTAGCGGCGCCAGGTCTGCGCGTAGAGGTGGACGATGTTGGCCGGATAGCGCGCAAATTCGAGCGGCGTCTGCTCCACCTTGTCATAACCTGCGTCGGTCGGCGCGTCCAGCGGAAGGCGCTTCGCCTTCTCAACATTGAAACGCTGGCCGGGCCGCGCATACCAGTGCTGTGTAATGCCGGAGAAATTACCCCAGGAATGCTCGATTTCGCCGCCGGTCCAGTCCACCGGCGTGCCCTCCACGGCCTCCATGTTGTCCACATCTTTCGCGCGCATTTCGCCCCGCAGGTCCATTGGAAGCGGCATATTACCGGAGGCGAGCAGCACAATCGACGGATCGGCTTTGCGCATGGCGGACGCAAACTCGTTGTGCTTCAGCACGTAATACTTCAGGTCAGTGCGTCCGAGCTGCCACGGGCCGTAGGGCTCGTTGCCGATGTCCCAATACTTCACGTGGTACGGCGCTGGATGCCCATTGTGAGCCCGCTCCGCGCCGAGCCGCGTGCTCACAGGCCCATTCATGTACTCCACTTCTTCCGCCGCCGAGTGGGCGTCGCCGAAGCCCGCGTTCACCGTGATGTATGGCTCCACGCCGATGAGCCGGCAAAGGGTCATGAACTCATCCATACCCACGTCGTTCGACTGCATCGCGTTCCATGCATAGTCGTAGGTAGGTGGCCGCTTGTCGCGCGGACCTATGCCGTTGTACCAGCTCCAGTCGGAAAGGAAATTGCCGCCGGGCAGCCGCCACATTCCACTGTGAAGCTGGCGCAGCAGCGCAATCGTGTCTGGCCGGAACCCGTCAACGTTGTCAGCGGGCATCAGCGAAACCGTGCCAACGTGAAAATCGCCCGTGCCGGTGCCGGTGATTTCCAGGCTCGCATTGCTGGTATCCGCCTTCGCCGTGAAGTTGAAAGATTGTTTGGCGTAGGTGCCCGTGAGGTGCGTGAAGGAAACCGTCTCGCGGTCCGCCGCGCCCGCTCCCCAGATGAGCGCAACCTTGACCGTACTGCCCGGCGTACCCTTCAGCCAGATGTGGCCGACGTAGCGCTTGCCCTTCACCAGCGACAGTCCCGATTGCTGAATGCCCCGAGGCTCCGTTCCCGCCAGCGATATGCGAGGACTCTGCTCGCCCACAAAAGGCTGATGGTTGTCCATCGTCACCGCGTCGCCAGCCCCCACCGGGCGCCACTTGCGCAACTGCCTGCCCGGGAAACCGCCGCGTTGACGCTTGGCCTCGGGCTGCTCGTTTTTGATAGGGAAATAGAATTTCCGGTCATCGAGCATTTCCGACCACAGGCTTCGGTAAATCAGCGGGCCGATATGCTCGATGAACATCCCAAACTCATATTTCGATGTCGGCGTTGCAGTCTGGTGCGCGTTAATTGTGACTGCCAAAGGCGTCGCGGGATTCGCGTTTGTGTGCTGCGCCGTCGCCATAACCGCGCACGCAATCCCCAGCCCTGCAACTACGAATGTGGCGCGATAGATCCCTCTAGCGCGCCGCGCTGACAGCAGGTGTCCTTTTGCCACCTTATGACCTCCGTGTTCCAAGAGTTCCTGTGGCCGATTTTCCGGTTCATCGCCGGTTCGGGCCGCCTTTACTAAAGCGATTTTTCTTGGGAACCCATACTACTGGCGAGAAGCACCAAATGTAAAGGTTTCCCCGCCCTCAAAATGCGAGGGGCCATTTATTCGGCAAACCGGCAGCCAGATCAGCTACGGGGCTGGATTTGCATACGTATTCCCGTTGAAAAGCAGGAAACAACAGAACAAACGTCGGCCAAATGGTGGTATACGTATTCCCGAAGGATTTTTGAGGAATTGGAACGCCCTGAAGGCGGAGGGAAGAGCCCGTCTTTCAGTCCCGCAACAGATTCGGCAAAGCAGACAAGGACAAGCATGAAAACGAGAATCAGTTTTGTACCTATGCTCGTAATGGCGCTCACCGCAACGGCACTCACGTTGTCGGGCACGGCTATGGCGCAACAATCGGAGGCGGGATCGAAGGCTTCGCTGTCCAGGCCGCAGGGTCCATGTGACATCTATGCTGCCGCAGGCGACCCATGCGTGGCCGCTCACAGCACCACACGCGCGCTTTACGCCTCCTATAATGGCCCTCTGTATCAAGTCATGCGCCAGTCAGACGGCAAGAAGCTTGACATTGGCGTCGTCCAGCCCACAGCTTCGCCGGTCCCGGACGCGGGCGGGTACGCCGACGCGGCCGCGCAGGACGCATTCTGCGCCAACACCTACTGTTGGATCACCACGATCTACGACCAATCCCCGAAGCACAACGACCTGACGCAGGCGCCCCGAGGCGGGTTCAACGGCCCCGCGATGGGTGGGTTCAACAATCTCCCAATTGCCGACATGGCGCCGGTCACGGTCATGGGTCACAAGGTTTACGGTGTCTTTATCGAGCCGGGTATGGGCCTCCGCAATGACGACCCGAAAGGCACCGCGGTCGATGACCAGGCCGAGGGGCAGTACTGGGTCGTGAACGGCCTGCACTTCAACGGCGGCTGCTGCTTCGACTACGGCAACATGGAGATCGACAGCCGCGATGACGACAATGGCACCATGGAGGCGACCTACTACGGCGACAATGCCGGCCCGTGGTTCCACGGGCAAGGCGCGGGTCCTTGGATCATGACCGATCAGGAGAACAATCTCGTTGGCTGTGTCAACGAGAATGGCTCCAAACTCTGCGAAAACCTGCCGACCATCACTTGGCGGTTCGTGACCGGGATCGCCAAGGGCGAACCACATCACTGGACATCTATGGGCGGCGACTCGCAGCGCGGCGACCTGGCCGTGATGTTCAGCGGACGACGCATCGATCACACCTACGACCCGATGCGCAAGCAGGGGGCCATCGGTCTGGGCAACGGCGGCGACAACAGCAACGGCTCGCAGGGGACCTTTTATGAAGGCGCGATGACGGCCGCGGGAACCTTCCCGACTGACGCCACCGACCAACTGGTGCAAGCTAACATCGTGGCGGCCAGGTACGGCGTGCAGCCGTTGAGCGTAGGGCCGGCCTTGGCAACTTCCACCCCGCCGGGACTCCAGACGTTCTCGCCAGAGTCCTCGCAAGAATCAACCGTGACGTTCACGAATACAACGGACGCGCCCGCGAAGGACGTGAAGTTAAGCATTTCCGTGCCCAGTCAGTGGAGTTCCGTAGTTCAAGGGACCAATGAATCGTCGAAGACCTTCTCGGACCCGGTTGCGCCCGGCGCAAGCGTAAGCGCGACCTTCAAGGTGACTTCAGGGTCAGAGCGCTTCAACGGTGACCTGGTCGGGAAGGCTACCTGGACGAACACGGCCAACAGCGCGGAGCGGTCCGTGACCATGGCGGAGAAAGTGCGGAACGTCAGCCCGGTCAAGATCAACGAATTCCGCATTAGCTCGGGCACCAACTCGACGAACTCGTTTATCGAACTTTACAATTCCGGCGCCGATAGCATCGACATTTCCAACTGGACGCTGACCGTTCGTCCCACCCAGCAGGCCATCTTCTCGACGGTAAGGATCCCGGCGGACACAATGCTCGCGACAGGCGGTTTTTACTTGATCGGGCTCTCTAATTCCGGGCTGGCGGTCCCGGCGCACGTGGGCGATGCCACTCTCCACCTCAGGAGCACGGCAGGCATGTCGGTCGGAGATACGATCAGCATCGGCAGCGGCGCGAATGCCGAAACCCGCAAGATCGCAAGTGTTGGTACGGCGGCGGGCAACGCGACGACACTGTGGCAACCGCTTCCTGATGGCCCAGTGATCACCGTCCCGGTTGGCTCAACCAATGTGCCTGTCACAGACGTGCATGGCTTCGTAGTCGGCCAGAAGATCGCTCTTGGCTATGGCGCGACCTACCCCGTCGTGGCGAACAACGTTGAAAGGTACGAAGTGGCGACCGTCACCGCGGTCGGCAAGCCGGGTACGCAGGCGTACCTGGGAGCGGATGCGCCCGCCGGCGCCACCAATATCAAGGTGACATCAGTCAGGAATATCTCGGTTGGCGACGAGATCAGACTGGATATCGACAGCGTCGGCCACGGCATCGAGACCGTAACGGTCACGAAAGTCGGCACGCCGGCCAGCCGCACCAGGCTTGCGTCGGATGCCAGCGCCGCCGCGACCAATATCAAGGTAGGCAATGTGCGCGGTTTCAAAGTGGGCGAGAAGATGACCGTCGGAAGCCCCGCGGACTGGACTACCGTCACCATCACCGCAGTCGGCAGCGAGGGTCCAAACGGCAGCGGCGTGGACTTTACGCCAGCCCTCACGCGGGCTTATCCCAGAGACGCGGAGGTAGTGGATCAAGGCACCGGTCTTGACCTTGCCGCTCCACTGCGCTTCCACCATGCGGACAACCTCCCCTTCAGCGACCGGGGAACGGGGATCAGCTTCCAACCAGCGACAGCATTTGCCCATTCGAGCAATGAACCCGTTCAGCCGCTCGGCACCGGCATCACGCTTGACAGCCCATTGGCAAACGCGCACCCGATCCATGCGGTAGTGCGCAACGCCGCGGTGACGACGGCCGGCTACCAGGGAGCAACGAAGCCGAACCAGTGGTTCGGGGGGCCAGAGCTTGCAACCACTGAGACCCTTTTTGGCAGATACACCATCACGTTGAGAGAAGGCAGCATGGTGCTGCGAAACGCCTCCCATTTGGTTGTCGATAGCCTCAATTACGGCGGGCTTGTTGATCCATGGGCCGCTGAGGGGTATCAGGGCGCCTCCGGCCCGGACGAGCGTGGCTGTTACGCGCCTTCACCCGGTGCGGCGCTGGGCTTCGGGCCGGCAGCAGCGGCTGCCAGCGCAACTAATACAAGCTCGGGCCGCCTCCCTGACGGCACCGACACTGACAGCAACTGCACTGATTTTCTGACGCAGGCCGCGGCCACTCTCTCCGCTGCCTCGGCTCCCGGCGCGATCAACGTTAAGGTCGCCAGCGTGAAAGGATTTGAGCCCGGCCAGAAGGTCATGATCGACACGGGCGCGAACCTTGAGAGAGCTACCATCGCGGAGGTTGGCACGGCGGGCGCTGCCACAGTGCAAAGTCCAACCAGCGTGGGGGCCACCATGGTTCCCATCGACAACGCGATTGGTCTGCACAGAGGTGAAACCATCACCATCGGTAGCGGCGCGAACTCTGAGACGGCAGTCATCGCCGCGACCAGGGGTTTCCGCGCCACCGCGATCGATGTTACCGCGCCGCTCGCCCATGCGCACGCGGCCGGTGAACAGGTTTCCGGCACCGGTATTACCCTTACGTCTCCGCTGAGCCGGCCACATGCGAAGGGAGTGCAGATCTCCGATAATGTTCCCACGCCCGGTGAGCCCAACCACTATGACAGGAAGGGTCATTGAGCGCCTATGGACTCGATTTGGCATGACTAACTCGGATCTTTTGATGACTTCCGCTATGCGGACTTGATCCGCTAAACGGCATATCATGGGCCAAAGCCGCTCAATTTGCCGATGTCACTCGGGGCGGCCTAGGATGTTGGCAAGTTCTCCCTGGGGGAGCCATGCCGAAGCTGGCATTATTTCTGTTGCTTGCAAGTTCCGTTCTGCCTGCGCTCGCGGCCAAGCGCGTTGATGTGGAGCAATTGGAAAAGGTGCTTGCCTCCAGGCACAAATCCGACTCGAAACTCGCGCAACAACTTTCCGGGCTTGAATTGACAGAGCGGCTCAGCCCGGTCAGGCTGGCGTACTGGGAGTCGGCGTTGCCGGGCCCCGAGTCGCGCCGGGCCCTGACGGTGCTGGCTGATATTTCAGCCTTTCGGGACCCCCCGGCTGCGGAGATTCTCGCGACGGCCCCTCCCAATCTCGCCCTTCAACGCCAGATAGTGAATCGCGCGGTTGAATATGCTGCCAGGACCGCTCGTCAGTTTCCAAATTTCTTTGCGACGCGAAATACGATCCATTTTGAAGACTCGCCTGCGGGGTTAGTGGCCGGCTCGATAGACGGCGCGTTCTCACCTTACGAGCCGATTCACCCGGTCAGCCGGTCCACAGCCACGGTTCTCTATCTGAACGGCAACGAGACTGTGGATCCGGCAGGGAACTCTGAAGCGGCGCCACAGGGACTTACGACTCATGGGGAATTTGGGCCGATTCTCACCACGGTTTTGATCGACGCCGCCAGCGGCACACTAACCTGGAGCCATTGGGAGCAGGGGCCGGCGCAGCCCATGGCTGTCTTCCGCTTTGCCGTTCCGAGGGTCAAGTCCCACTATCAGGTAGAGTTCTGCTGTATTGCAGGGCCGGGCAACAGCGGAGTCTTCCGGCAGTTCTCTGCCTACCATGGTGAAATCGCTGTTGATCCTGCAACGGGAACCATTTTTCGACTGACATTGATTGCGGACTTGAGGAAAGCCGATCCGGTTGTCACATCGGATATTCTCGTGGACTATGGCCCCGTCTCCCTTGGGGGAAAGACCTACATATGCCCCATCAAGTCCATTTCGGTGTCGCTGGCCCCAGTACAGACGGTGAGAGGGAAGCGTATGCGGGGTGAGCACGACGCAAGGATCGCACCCGCGGAAAACGGGATATCGCCTCCACTGCAGACGATGTTGAACGAGGTAGCGTTCGAGCAGTATCACCTGTTCCACGCGGAGGCCCGGGTATTGAAATCCGGCAGGAATGCGCCTTCCCCCGTGGAAAAGAAAAGCACGGGAGGCGCGGCGCACGCCGACAGTCAGCCTCAGAGAAGACCGCACTGACGCTCAGCATCGCCCCTGGATACCTTGCGTTGAAAGTGCAAGACCAACGGACGGAAAAAGCTCGATACAGGCGTAGCCTATTGGACTGCCCGCTCAGTTGGTTGGGGCGCAGTCGATGCTGTTCCCGCTGAACCGTTCTTCGCGCGCGCTTCATTGATCTTGGTGAAGACCGATTGATCCGCGGCCTTGTTCAGGCTTCTGGTCTTGGCGAACTCGGCCTTCGCCTCTGCTCTTTTGCCCATGGACTGGTAGAGGCGCGCCATGCGCCAGTGTATCTGCACATCATCGGGGTTCAGCCGGAGCGCTACCTTGAAGTGGCGCAAAGCATTTTCTTTGCGGCCCGCAGCGGCGTCCAGGATTCCAAGATCGAGATATGGCAGCTCCAGTCGCGGGTTGAGTCGCATTGCCTTCTCAAGAACCGGCTGCGCAACCTCAGGACGGTTCAGGCGCACATTGCAGTCGGCCAGATACGCCAGGGCCTGGGCATCGTTCGGAAAGTTGTCAGTTTCGAGTTTGAATTGCTGGGCAGCTTCCTCATATTGATTTTGAGTCCATAGGAGGTAGCCCAGACCGAAGTGCACGTCCGGCTGTTTGGGATCAGCCTTCACCGCGGCGCGGAACTGCTTGATTGCACCCGCATGATCGCCCATTGCATCCATCGCCTCACCGGCCAACATGTCGGCCTCCGCCGATTCGGCATTCAGCAGAAGGATCTGGTGATAAACATCAAGAACGCACTGATATTGTTTCGACCTGAGGCAGCTCTGAGCGAGCACCAGCCGATAGGGAAGATTCTGAGGGTCGTGCGTCATGGCCGCGTGAAGGTACGGCACGGCTTCCGCATACTGGCCTACGCCATAATGCGCCATTCCCACCAGGATTCTGAGTCGCTGGGCTTCCGGGGAATCAGGCCGCTGATGGCTGAGCAGCGGCTTGAACACGCGAATAGCCGGCTTCATCTCTCCGGCTTTGAAGAGGGCAAGGCCGAGGTTGAGCTGCAGGCCCGGCATGGAAGCATTCAGAGCAGCGGCCTTCCGATAAAAGGAGACTGCCTTGCTGTAATGCTGTTGGCGCGATTCCAGGAAGCCCAGATGCGCATAGGCTTCGGCGTCGTTCGGATGGTTTTCGAGGATTTGCCGCCACGCAGCCTCGGCCTCGGTATTCCGGCCTTGCTGCTCCAGAGCAAAGGCCGCGCCCCGTTGGCTTGAAGCGGCGGCGGTCTGGCCGGGACAGGATCCGGTGACGAACAGCGTCATCGCGAAGACAATCCCGCATTGCACAACCCGTTTCAAGGGCAACTCCACTGCCATTCTCGCCTGTCCAGGATATCGCGCGCAAGAAAAAGGCGCGGCAGGGTTGCTGCCGCGCCCGGTGAATCAGTCACAGATCAGAATGAAAATTTTCCGCCAAGCTGAATCGTGCGTGGACCGTAGTCCGACGTGACCTGGCCGAAGTTTCCGTCATGTGAAGCTGTATCGACACCCTGGAAACTGGTGTGGTTGAAGGTATTGAAGGTCTCGATGCGCAGCTCGAATGCCGGACCTTCGTGAGCTGTGAGCGGGAAGACCTTGAACAACGACAGGTTCCAGTTGAAAAGTCCGGGTCCTACGACCGCGTCTTTTCCAGCGTTGCCAAAGCCGTTGTTGGGGCCTCCATTCCATGGGGCAACCGGATCAGCAAAAGAGTCTGTGCTAAACCATTTGTTGACCGACTTGGGATAGGAAACCGCTGAAACCAGATTGGGACGGTTGGTGGTGCCGCCGCCTAGGCCGAGCGTATCCGGCCCGTTGTAAGTGACGCGGATAGGCACTCCTGCTTCGGCGGTGGTGATCCCCGAGATTTCCCAGCCTCCCAGGAAGGTACGCTCCGCGAAGTTCGAGCTCCTCAGGAAGAAGGGCAGCGCATAGATATAACTCGCATTGAAGATGTGCCGCCGGTCAAACCCGGTGTCCGATCCGCGATCATAACTTGCGTCGAACGGATTTGAGAGACCGTTGAGATCATTGGACACGTTAGAGATATTGTGCGAATAGGTATAGGCCAGCGTCACGGTAAGCCCATGCTTGTTATCCATGCGCAAGCCCGCCTGTAGCGAGTTGTAGTTGAAGTTGGTTTCGTTCTCTTCCTGGGTGATACCGCTGAATCCAGGGAAGATTCGATAGAGGTTGGCGTTTAGAGCCGGCAGATTTGAGCCGGGATTGGACGGATCAGGTACCTGACCGGCAACACCCTGACGAAGGTCATAGGGATTCGCTGGATTGTTCGGATCGGTTAATGGCAGTGTATTGATCGCCCGGTCGTTGTTTTGGTCCCAGCCTCTGGAGCCTACATACTGCAACTGCATGACGACAGAAGGCGCGAGCTCTTTTTGGAGTCCCAGGCTGTAACTTGCGGTGCCTGGAGGTGGGTACTTGTACTTGATATTGGTCAGGACGGAAGGAAAGTGTTGAGTTGTTGTCTGGCCAGTCAAGGCGCTGGTGTTGGGGTCGGAAAAGTAGACGTTTTGCGCCGAAGGCTGATACGCGAAGGGCGGATTCAAAGCAGCGTTGTAAACATCATTGCCCTGTACGCGCTCATAGAACATTCCAAAACCGCCCCGGATTACTGTCCTTCCGTCTCCGAAAACGTTGTAAGCAAAGCCGACTCGCGGCTGCCAGGTATTGTATTTGTTTTGCACCACTCCCCGAGGGAAGCCATTCTGGTTAGCCACCCTGATGCCGTTCAGGTAAAACTGCTCGTTGCCGGTGGAGCTGAAGGTTGAGAGCGAGGCCGGGTTCAAAGTGCCGTCCGGATTGAGGGGGTAGGGTTGATTTCTGTCATAGTCAGCCGGCACGAAATTAGCGAACCGATCGTATCGCTCATAAGCGTGCGGCAGCCCGTCGAACCTGAGCCCAAGGTTGAGCACCAGCCGCTGGGTAATGTGCCAGTTGTCGTTTCCATAAAAGCCGTAGTTGTTGTTGACCCAGTGCTTGCCGGCCAGAAATTCCAACTGGGTGAAGCTGGCAGCGTCGCCGAGCAGGAAGTTTATGTAAGAGTCCTTGGAAAACGTGTCGGAGTTGAAGAGTGCTGTTCCCTGGGTATTTGCCTGCAATTGCTGGTTTTTGTAATCGTGCAGCCAACTGAAGCCAAATTTGAACTGGTGCGTTCCCTTGGACCAGGACAGGTCGTCACGGTATTCGAAGCCTTCGTATCCGTTCTTCCAAGGATAGTAGCTTGGGCTCCAGGTGACATTCAGCGGGGTGCCCCGGAGTTGGACTTCCGGCATGCGGCTCATCTCGTTATTAGCAGCCGGGAAGAAGCTGTTTGCTGACCATCCACTTGGCTGCACAAACGAGTTACCGGCATTGGCGATTGGGGTAAGGGTAATCTTGTTGCCGCTGTAATTGAAGGCGGTTTCGTTGAGCAGATTGGGCGTGTAAGTCTGGGTCAGCTTAATCACAGCCGTATAGGACGGGTTCGTCATGGCCGTGCCCACAGTCGGGTAGCTGCTGTCGCCCCAAAGTGGTGGGAAAAACGTCTTGGACATTGCGTCATGGAGATAGTGGCCCATCAACTGATACTTCCTGTTGATGGTGTGATCGATGCGAACCGCGTCTTCGCGGACGTTTTCCGGAGCAGGGATGGAGGAGATGTACTGGCTGGTTCCGGAATTCGGCTTTGGAAAGGTGCCCGCGTTCACTTCAAGGACAGCATTCGGGTCCATGAGGTTGGCGGGGATTGTGTTGTTAGGGAAAGCCTGTCCAGGAGTCAGGCCATCAGCCGCATAAAGAGCCAGTTTGGCAGGATCACTGGTGACTGGAACGATCGGGGTTTTTCCGCCGGATGGAACGGTGTAGGCCAGGTCCTGACCGGCGGTCGGGAAATTGCTGGCCATGATGGTGTTCTGCACCGAAGGCGCGCTTCCCTGGACCAACTTCCGCCACTCTTCATTCCAGAAGAAGAAGGTTCTGTTGCGGTTGGTATTGTAAACATTGGGAATCCAGAGTGGACC
>DASTXK010000249.1:0-6879 GCA_035765555.1 Acidobacteriaceae bacterium | reverse complement strand
AAAGCGTGGCGGCGAAGATCTGCGCTGCATCCGTCCCCTAAAAATTTTGGCTCATCCATAAGAAGTGGGGGAGGGTGGCGTCGGCTACGCCTGTGGCGGAGGGGGCACCGGCGTGAGGCCGTGGCGACGCATGATGTCCATCATTCTTGCGCGGTCTGGAGGGCCTCCGGCTGCCGTGTTGAGCGCATCCGCCACGTCGCGGAAATACTGTGGGCCGATTGCAGCGGGCGTGGCCATGCAAAGCACCTTCGAGTCCTGGGAGCCGTTGTTGTCGAAGCGGTGAATGGCACCGCGCGGAATGCAGAGCGCCTGTCCGGGGCCCACGTCGATGGGATTGCCGTCGACGGTCCAGGTCAGTACGCCCTCGATGCCGTAGATGGTCTCCTCATAATGGTCGTGGCTGTGCGCCGGACCCATCAGGCGCTGTCCGGCGGGGACGACTACCTCG
This sequence comes from Acidobacteriaceae bacterium, assembly GCA_035765555.1. Classification (GTDB taxonomy): domain Bacteria; phylum Acidobacteriota; class Terriglobia; order Terriglobales; family Acidobacteriaceae; genus Silvibacterium. Next base: position 6,431 of record DASTXK010000249.1, on the reverse strand, counting down.
AAGACAGCGACGGTGCCGGAGGAGTTTTCTCCGGTAACGAGGAAACGGATTTGGAGCGGCCCTATGCGGATGGTTTCGTCGGCGGGACTGAGGCATGTAGCAGTAAGTTGAGGTGACATCAAGAGCTTCCTTTCGCCTTCAGAAGACATAGTAGACCTGAGTGTCAATGGGCGTCCTCGATAAAATTGAACCATGATGTCGATTGCGAACCCGATTCCGGCGGAGAGGATCGGGCTGGTGGTGTTTGATCTGGATGGGACGCTGATTGATTCGCGCCGGGACCTGGCGACGGCGGTGAATGCGATGCTGGGGGAGATGGGGCGTCCCGCGCTGCCGGACAAGGTGGTGGCTGAATATGTGGGCGACGGGGCCGGGATGCTGGTTAGGCGCGCGCTCGGCGATCCGGAAGATGAGGAGTTGGTGGAGCAGGGCGTGGAGCGCTTTCTGGCTTGTTATCGCAAGCACATGCTCGATCACACCTTTGTGTACGACGGCGTGTTTGAGGCGCTGGAGGGGTTGCGAAGGATTCCCTCAGGGGCTAAAGCCCCTCTTTCGTCAGGTGGTTCAACGGACGGGCTAAAGCCCGTCCCCTTCAAAAACTGTGAGCGGAAGTTTGCGGTGCTGACGAACAAGCCGGTGAATCCCGCGCGAAGGATTTGCGAGGCGCTGGGGCTGAGCGAGCATTTTTTCCAGATTTATGGCGGCAATAGTTTTGGGACGAAGAAGCCTGATCCCGAGGGTCTGCGGGTGTTGATGCGGGAGGCGGGCGCGAGTCCCGGCGAGACGGTGATGGTGGGCGACTCGGTTGTTGATGTGTTGACGGCGCGCAATGCGGGGACGTTTGTCATCGGCTGCCGGTATGGGCTGTCGTCACACACGCTGGAGACGGTGTCCGCGGACATCATGGTCGATGCGCCGTCGGAGTGGTTGATGGCGCTTGGCAGTCCCACTTTTGAACGCAAAGCCGAGGGCTAAGCGTTCAAGGATGGGGCACCCGGGTATTAACGCTTACTCCGGCGCGCTGCCAGGCTGGCCGTCTTTGAGCATGGCGAGAGCGCGGTCCACCAAAAGCTTGTAATTCGCGGCAGGGCTGCTGGTGGTGCCGTAGCCAGTGTTGCGTTCGAGCCGTTGGTTGAGCTGGTCGAGGGGGATGTTCGCCGCGTCCGCCAGTGACTGCACGGTGGCGAGGGCCTGAGCGTAGCTTTGCGAAAAGGCGGAAAGCTCCGCTCGCGCGCTGTCGGGGCGGTAGGAAATGCGGTCTCCGGTTTGCAGGGCCTTGATGAGCGGATCGGACGGACGGGTGTAGGGGAAGAGCGAGTTCAGCGTGTCATAAGCCTCGCGGAGACGCTCGATGGAACCGGCGAATCCGTCGAGTTGCGCGCGCGCGGCGAGCGAGCCTGAGGCTCGGCGCACCTCGATGTTGACCGGCGTATGCACCGAGTAGCGCGGCGTGGTGATGATGGTGGTGAGGGTGTTTCCGTCGTAGCGCCAGCCGGTTTTTGCGGAGTCGTTTCCGGCGAAGGACAGGGCCTTGCCGTTGACCGTGACCAACTCGGGCGGCCAGCCGGCGGGCAGGCGGAGTTCGTAGGCGCGCTCGGTGATCATTCCGGGATAGTGGCCTTCAACCGGCGCGATCTTGACGGTGAGGCGGTCGCCATTTTGGGACGCGGTGATCGGGGTCCAGGTGCAGATGCCGCGCTCGTAGGCACGGGAGTCGCTGGCATCGGAGTAGAGTTTGTAGGCGCTGGTCTGGTGGTCGTCGAGCGGATAGATGTTGAGGATGAGCGGGTCGACGGGCTTCTCGCCGGTGTAGAGCATGGGCGGCTGCATGGGGACGATGGCCCCGGCGCGCAGGTAAACGGGAATCTGGCTGATGGAGAAGCTGCGCGTGGTTTCGAGCGGGCCGGTGAAGCGCTTGCCGGTGGCGCGCTCGATCCATTCGCCGGAGGGAATCCAGACGGACTGCTGCGCGAGCTGCGTGGCGCTGTCGACGGGCTTGGTGACGGGATCGACAATCATCTGGCTGCCGAAGACGTATTCGCCTTTGTTGGTGTAGGCGGCGTTGGCGTTCGGCCAGTCATAGTAGAGCGGATGAAGGAAGGCGACGCCGGTGTCGTAGGTGCGGCGGGCTTCCGTATAGAGATAAGGTTGCAGGGCCATGCGCAACTGGAGGGTGTGGCGCATGATGTTCGAGTACGGCTCGGGATAGGCCCAGACGCGGCGCTCGGCGTCCGGGTTCTGGGTGGTGTGGGTACGGAGGATGGGGCTGAAGGCCCCGAATTGGATCCAGCGAGTGTAAAGCTCGGGAGTCACGACTCCGGGCATGTGGCCGCCAATGTCGTGGCTCCAATAGGCGTAGCCCACGTTGGCGGCGGTGGCGGTGAACCACGGCTGGAAGGCGAGGGAAGGCCACACGGAAACCGTGTCTCCGGAGAAGCCGATCTGATAGCGGTGGTTGCCGAGTCCTCCCCAGCGGTGGAAGAGCAGCGGCCGCTTGCCTTCGCGTTCCTGGTCGGTGAAGTGGAGGTAGTTGAGCCACCACGTATTGTTCACGCCGGGAAGTTTGGTGTTGGGCTCCTGCTGCCAGTCGAGCCACCAGAAGTTGATCCCCTGCTGTTCGAGCGGGTGGAGGACAAGCTTGAAGTAGTTCTCAGCCCACTTTTTGTTGGTGGGGTCGAAGGGGACGTACTTCTTTGTGGCCGGGTCGATGCCCATGGCGCGGGCCATGGCGGGGTACTGCTGCTCCCACGGCTGGATGCCGGAGGCGGGGTGCAGGTTGAGCGTGGCCTTGAGCCCCTGCTGATGGATTCCGGTGAGGAAGGCTTTCGGATCGGGAAAGAGCAGATGGTTCCATGTGTAGCCGGTCCAGCCGAGGCGTTCGCCGGACTTGTCGGTCTCGTGCATGGCCTCAAGCTGTTCGCGGCTGATGTGCCAGCCCATGTCGATAACGAGGACGTTGAGCGGCGTGGAGTTTTCGCGGAAGCCGCGGACCAGGTCGTCCAGACCCTGGTCGCTGTAAGACCAGTAACGCGACCACCATATGCCGAAAGCGAATCGCGGGGGAAGAGGGATGCGTCCGGCGACACGGGTGAAGTCGTGAAGGGCCTGCTTGTAGTCGTGTCCGTAGCCGAAGAAGTACCAGTCCTGCCTGTCGCCCGAGGGCCGCTCCATGACCCAGGGCCATGGGCTGTTTTCGCCGTGAGTGAAGGCGAAGTTGTCGGAGTCGAAGAGCGGGCGCGTGGAGTCGTCAACGAGGACCCATCCGTCACGGGAGACGAGGCCGGGGTCCATGGGGGCTCTCAGCTTGTCGCCGCGCGCGCCGTCGAGCGTGCGTGCCGTGCCCTGAAGATTGCCGGTGTCGGGGGTTCCGGGATGCCAGATGACCAGCTTGCCGCCGAGCGAGAAGTTGATGGTGAGGTTCGTGGGCGAAAATCTTCCGTCATCGGCGGTGGCCGCGTTGTAGCTGAGCTTCAGGGCGGATGTTGTAAGAGTGAGCTGCGGGCCGTCGTGCTTCTGCTTGAAGGCGGGCACGGGCAGGCGTCGATTGAGAAAGACGAAGGAGGGGTGGTCCTCAAATTTGCCGTCGGCGGCCCACTCCATGCGGATGAGCTGCGGCGTGAGCACGGTGAAGCGGGCATGGCCGATGGTGACAACCGCGGCGGGATCAGCGACGGGATTGTAGCTGGCTTCCGGCGAGGTTACCTCGGCAGCGGCAGCGTGCGACGGCTGCGGGTAGAAAAGAAAAAGGGCAAGAAGCGGGGCGAAAAGACGGAGGGCTTTCGTCGAAAATTTCATCGGGGACAAGGATAGCAGGAGTGGCGCTGGTGAGAAGAAAATGGCATGGTCTTATCGCAAGGCGGCGGATTGGGCTATTCGGACCCGCATCTTTTGGGGGTGCGCTTTGGCCGGCAATGTTGATGAAAACACCTATCGTGCTTGGAACGAGGGACTGGCGCAAGAACTCTTCATTTCCGAAGCTGCCGGGGCACATCCATCCCGTTATACTTCGCCTCGTAAGTGAATTTCTGCTCAACCGAAATAAAATTCATACCAAAAGAACAAACCCCACCGAAACGATGGGGTCGTTCGCAGTCTGAGGGTGGCTACAATGGCCACCCTCGTGCTGGTTGAAGTCTCGCGCGGGAACGACGCGCGAGAACGCCGCCTACCAACTAAATTTGACCTCCCCTTGCATCATTCGATGTCCGACCTTGTAATTGGCGTATCCGAAATTCACCCCCGGAGCGGGCTGTTTCAAATTGCCATTCTGGTCAAACTGGAGGCTCAGCCCCGGATCGCCGCTGGTGTTGAAAGTACGCAACGGGTGGTTCAGGAAGTTATACCCGGAGAACCGGAACTGCACCTTCTTGCTTTCGGAATTCCCGAAGACAAAGTTCTTGGTGACCGAGAGATCGCTGTCGAAATATCCCGGTCCGGTCATGGTTGGGAAGATATAGTTTCCCTGCTGGCCTGGCGTCGCAAAGGGAGCAAAACAACTACCGTTCACGTACTGGTGATCGTGGAGCCCGTGACGTGGGTCACAGATTAACTTCGGCATCACCGTAAGATCGGAACTGCCCAGCACATTTGACGCGCTCGCCTGGATGGGTTTATCGATTGTCTTGCCCATGAAGGTGGTGCCGGCAGGGATGTACGCCGTGTAACCAAAATTAGATGTGACAGCCGCTTGCAAGTCCGCCCCAGTTTGGTATTGCGTAATTCCCGATATTTGCCAGCCGTTCACCACTTGTTTCACAAATGGGTTGGAGAAAGCAGTAAGGTTCGGGAGTTGATACACGTACGCTATGTTGAAGATGTTCGTGCGGTTGGCAGGAAGTGTTCCGTAGTTGTTCCTAAGGTTGGTGGGATTACCAACTGCGGCTCCGTTCTCGCCTCGGATTCCGAGTGCCTTGGAGAAGGTGTAATTGGCCAGGTAGGTGAGGTGCCCTTGCTGCTTATTCCACGTTACCTGCATGCTGTTGTAGTTCGAATACATCTTATGATCAATCAGCTTTAAACCGCCGTAAGCAGCGAGCGGACGAGCATTCTGAGTATCGGTTGAGTTGTAGCCTGTATCCGCACCGCTGGCAGCGCAGGCTCCACCGTCGGTCGCGCCACCCGAAGGATAGCAGTCGGGCAGCCAGCCGTATTTTTGGAACAGCACTCCCTGATTGATGTCGTTGATCTGGTCGAAGTTGTTGTTGTAATTGCTCAAATAATCAGACTTGTTTCCGACATAGGCCACTTCAACGAGGCTGTTCCACGGCGCCCTTTGCGCCACAGTGACGCTCCAATCCTGCGTCTGCGGCTCATGATCATCGCCCTGAACCAATGCGGTAAAGGCACTTGGAATCGCAAGCGATCCGGTCTGCGGGGCAAGTTGGCTGAAAGCCGGGCTCCACAGCGTTGGAGACGAGAACGATCCGCGCACGATTCCGTAAGCCGGGTTCTGCACGTTCTGTTCATCATGGAAGTGGTAGATGCCGTATCCGCCGCGCAGCACCGTGTGGCCGGAGCCAGTGACATCCCAGGCAAAGCCCAGGCGCGGGTTGAAGAAGAGGAGCCTGCTCGATGAACCGGAGAGCGGAGTGGATTTATCGACCTTGTGCCACATAATGCCGGGGAATGTGCCCCCGCTAACCGAACCGCCGACCCCCTTCGCGTAGAGATCTGGATACCAAGCGGCGAAACCGTAGCCGGTGGTATCCACCCAAGGTCCGAGGTGCGACAGGCGCAGGCCCAAATCCAACGTGAGCCTTCTGGAAACCTTCCACGAATCCTGACCATAAAACTCGGTCGAGATATAGCGGAATGCGGGAACAACGTTGAAGTTCTGCTCCGAATACTGCGTGGTTTGGCCGATCAGCATGTCGGCATAGGCGTTGCCGCTGGTATTCGAACCCCAGTTACTGAATACGGCAGTGCCGTTGACGTCCGAATTGCCGGGTTGCTCGTTCCAGGTCCGCTCCCAATAAAAGCCAAACTTCAGGCTATGGGTTTTCCAGACCTTTGTTACGTTGTCCGCGACGGAAGGCAGGGTCTTCTTGGCATACACGGTTCCATTCAACTCGAATCCCGAATTGAGCTGGTTGGAGATGCCGTCGCCCCAGCCGGTCAGCTCAGGATAGATGAGCTTGGCTTCGTCAGGATGACTAAAGAGCATGGTGTAATTGATGCCCAGGCTTCCACGCGCCACTTTCGATGGGTCCTTGAAGCTGTTCGGCAGGTTCAGGTAGACCCAGTTGAAGACGACCTCGTTGGTGAGGGTTGGCGTAAACACCTTGGTCATGTTTGCGGTTATGACTTCCGAGTCGGAAGTCTCGACGATGGGCGTAGGGTAAGGGGTAGTGGGATCATCCCAGCTCTGGGCATTTCCCGTCCAGAGCGTGTCGAGGCTTTCTTCCGCGCTATCGTTCTGGTGGTTGTATTCC
>DASTXK010000248.1:0-4380 GCA_035765555.1 Acidobacteriaceae bacterium | reverse complement strand
GACTCCCATGCTGAGAGATGTGGCGACGCTCATGCTCGAAACCGGGATGCGACCGGAAGAGGTCTACAGGATTCAGCCAGAGAACGTCCACTTGGCGGACGATTACCTGTTCAATCCCTATGGGAAGACAAAGGCTGCGAGACGGCGTATCCGGCTCACGGCAACCGCAAAGAGCATTCTGGCGAGACGGTTGAGCGAGTGCAAGGATAAAGAGGGGAAAATGGGCGCGTATCTGTTCGCGCACGCCTCAGACCCGAATCAGCCGGTTCCGAAGGTCAACAATGCCCATGATCGGGCGGTGAGAGATAGCAAGGTGGCTCCGTTCCGGCTTTACGATCTTCGCCATACATGGGCGACGCGAGCGATTGAGGCGGGAATCGACCTTGTGACGCTGGCAGCGATGCTGGGGCACTCCAAGATCAATATGGTTCTGCGGTACGCGCATCCGACTCAGGAGCACCAAACGAAGGCAATGGAGAAGATGGAGCAGTTTGTAGCGGCCAAACAGATCGAAGCGGCTGAAATGGCTGCGCGGCAGCAGGGCATGTCAGAGATGGCAATTCAGTAGGGAATCTCGAAAGAGTCTCTACAATTTTCACTACAGTCCATTTTGGGGTGCTGTTTGTAAATGCTGTAAGTTATTGAAGAGTTTGGAGGCGCGGGTCGGAATCGAACCGACGCATAAAGGTTTTGCAGACCTCTCCCTTACCACTTGGGTACCGCGCCCTTGAACAGGTCATCCTAATTCAGTTGGGGACCGACACGCCAGCCATTCCAATGGCGGAAAATCACGCCCGATGAACCGGATTTACCGGATGACTGGAGCGGGAGACGGGACTTGAACCCGCGACCCTCGCCTTGGCAAGGCGATGCTCTACCACTGAGCTACTCCCGCTTGGTGCTTCACTGAGTATATCGGCGGGCCCACCTCGGGTCAACGAAGCGGCTGCGTCAAAAACGATGCGCCGCAACCGCGCCCTTGCCCTCTTCGATTCCGGTGATGCTGCCGTCGCGCATGTGCAGAATGCGTCCGGCGATGGCCGCCGCCTCGGGATTGTGCGTAATCATCAGCACCGTCTGTTTGAATTCGCGATTGGAGCGCTGGAGCATGTCCAGCACCACATCGGAATTTTGCGTGTCGAGGTTGCCGGTCGGCTCGTCAGCCAGCACGATGGCCGGCCGGGTAATGAGCGCGCGGGCGATGGCCACGCGCTGCTGCTCGCCTCCGGAAAGCTCCGAGGGGCGATGATCGAGGCGTCCGGTGATGTTCAGCAATTCCGTGAGGTGCGCGAGGTACTGCTGATCGAGCGGGCCGGCCTGGCCGGAGATTTCATGCGCGATCTCGATGTTTCCGCGCGCGGTGAGCGTGGGCAGTAAATTGAATTTCTGAAAGACGAAGCCGATCTTGGCCTTGCGCATTTCAGTCCGCTGCGCGTCGGTCAGGGTGGCGAAGTCCACGCCGTCAATTTCGATCTTGCCGGAAGTGGCGCGAGTCAGCCCGCCGAGCAGGTAAAACAGAGTGGATTTCCCGCTGCCCGAAGGCCCGACAATGCTGACGAATTCGCCCGGCTCGACGGAGAAGGAAACATCGCGTAGAGCCGGGACTTCAAGTTTGCCGCTGCGGTAGGTTTTGCCGAGTCGCTCGGCGCGGATGATAGGCTGCACCCGCTTATTGTAAATGCGGCCGTTACGAGGCGACCGCCGAATGCGCCTCTGCCGCATATCCCGGTTGGAAGACGGGCCGCGCCAGCGCCTTCTTGGGGCCGCGCTTGCGCGCGATCATGACGCGGATGCGCTCGAGCAGCTCGACCGGCGTGCATGATCCCTTGGGCAGGAATGCGTCGGCGTGGCAGGCGCGGTCGAAGGCCTTCACGGTGCCGCTCAGCAGCAGCATGGGGACCTCGGGCGCGATCTCTTTCATGCGGCTTACCATTTCGTTGCCGTCCATCCGGGGCATAATCAGGTCGCCGAGAACCAAATCGATTCCGCCATTGCGCAGAATTTCAATCGCGTCGTGCGCGTTGCCTGCCGAGACAACGCGATAGCCGCGCGTTTCGAGCAAAAATTTGCGGACTGCGAGTCCCTGTTCATTGTCATCAACGCAGAGGATGGTCTTCTTCGGTCTCATGGCTTCCTTACTGCTTCGCAAGGCATACGAAGCTGAATTTGCGCGGACACACGTCGAGCGCATGCACCCCGCAGGGGTTTCCGTTGGCCGCATCCCGGCCCCTGGGCCGGGGTGGCTCGCAGAAGACAACACGGCCCCGACCACGCCGGCGCGCGGAAATGCGCGCCAGTGCGTGAGGCCGCAGTCCGGCACGAACCGGAAATCCGGAACCGGGATGCGGAGAGCAAGAGGGGCCGCCATGTTGCGTTCACCCCACGTACCAAGACCTGTCCGTGGAAACCCGCGGCCCGCTCTTCTCCGGGGTTCTTTCCGGCAATGACGGACTGAGGGCGCGCGCGTGGCGGCGCTTCCTGCTCTAAATCAAATTGTGGTTTTTCGTTGGCGAAAGCGCGTTCCACTCATCCGGAACGCTTGCCAAGAGTACGAAGCGAGGGGCGGCCTGTAAACGGGGAATATGAGGCGAAGAAGGCTAGATTTCTCCCCTCGCGCTTCCACCGGATCGCGCGAACACCGCATGAACACAGGCGATTTGTTTGTAGATGCCTGTTGAAAGCGTGTGCATCACGCAAGGAAAAAGCGTCCCATTGCAACGGGAACAGTGCTGCCCGCGACGCGAATTTCGCTAACCGTTTCGCCGGAGAGATTCGCGGAAAGATAAAGGTCGCTGGGGCGGCTGATCTCAATGCCCTGCCGAAGGTGCAGGCGCTTGGCTGACGGCCACAGCCCATGGAGAACCAGGTAGGCGATGGCGCATCCGGCGGCGGAACCGGTGGCCGGATCTTCGCCTCCGTAGAATTGCATCCGCGCGCGCCAGAGACCGTCAGCTTCCGGCGCCAGTGCGTAGAAGAACCTTGCGCCCGAGTCGCGAAGGTATTGCACACTCGCCACGGCATCAACCCGCAACCGGCCCAGCGCTTCCATGGAGCGCAGCACCACAATGCAGAAAGCCGTGCCGGTGGAGACGGTCTGCGGGGCGGTTTCGGCGAGGTCTTCAGCGCGGAGGCCGAGCAGAGGAGCAACTGCGGCGGCCTCGTGCGTCGCGCCGAATGTTGGATCGAGCTGCCGCATCTCGGCAAAGGTGGCGTGGGCTGGCGTTCCGGGTTCGCTCGGAAAACGGACTGGAATCTGCCCGGCGTTGAGGTCGAGCGTGATGGCTTCGGCGTCGGCGTACTCCGGCAGAAGCTGCCGGATGGCGGTGGCGGTGCCGAGGGTGGGATGTCCGGCGAAGGGCAGTTCCTCGCGGGTGGTGAAGATGCGGACGCGGACGCCGCGCGCGCTCTCGACGTTCTTGTCGCGGCGATGCACGAAGGTCGTTTCCGACAGGTTCATCTCGCGGGCGATGGCCTGCATATGGTTTGGCCTAAGCCCGCCCGCATTGAGGAACACCGCGAGTTGATTGCCCGCCAGCGACGTGGAGGTAAAGACATCGCAGAGGTGGTACTCGAGTTCGCGCATGTTTATAGTTTCGCAGGAACGGCAGCCGCCCCTCAGAATTTGGTATGCAATTTGGTATGCAAAAGCCCAGGCGGGATGTATCGTAATTCCATGACTTTCAGGCAGGCTGTGTTCACTCGCAGACGATGCGCCCTCGTGCTCGGCGTGTTGCTGTTCCTCGCTCCATGTTTCCCCGCCCACGCCCAGGCGGACAAAAAGGCCCAGGCCAAACCGGACGAGAACAAGCCGGCGGAGAAGTCTGAAGAAAAAATGAAGCTGCCGCCGCTGCCTCCCGGCGCGCACGTGGAGCAGACCATGCAGTTGGACGGCAAGGCTCTGCACTACACCGTTACAGTGGGCACGCTGCCGGTGCGCGACACGGACGGCAAAGAGGTGGGCCAGGTGGTCTACACCGCCTACACCATGGACGGGCCGAACCGCCCCGTCACGTTTGCCGTTAACGGCGGTCCCGGCGCATCATCGGTCTTCCTGAACTTTGGGGCCATCGGCCCCAAGCACCTCAAGAATATGGGCAATGAGGGAGACAGCCCCTCCGATCCGGCGACGCTGGTCGATAATCCCGGGACGTGGCTCGACTTCAGCGATCTGGTTTTCATTGACCCCATCGGGACCGGGTTCAGCCGCTCGCTGGTTCCGGACGACAAGGCGAAAAAGCTCTTTTACAACACTGAGCCAGACATCGAATACCTTTCGCGCGTGATCTACGACTGGCTGGTCAAGAACGGAAGGCTCGACTCGCGCAAGTATCTGGTGGGCGAGAGCTATGGCGGCTTTCGCGTGCCGCGCATGACCTACTT
>DASTXK010000247.1:0-2364 GCA_035765555.1 Acidobacteriaceae bacterium | reverse complement strand
CTGCTGCGGATTGGACTTGGTTGGAACCACTTCCGACGACCTGCCGTTGTCCTGAATCACGAAGTTGCCGTTCGCGTCGGCCTCCGTGCGGTAGCGCACCACGCCGTTGCAGGTCACGACCACCGGGATCGGGTCCCAGGGAAAAGCCGCGTCTTCCACCTTCACCTTTCCGGTGAAATGCATACTGCCGTGCTGGTGCTCGGCCATGTTGTCGTAATTGGAGTATTTTCCAACTCCGCTGGCGGCCTCCGGATTCGTTCCGGTGCTTGTCGCGGCGCCCGCCGTGCCGCCTTTTTGTCCATACGCCTGCGCGGTCAGCACAACGCCCGCCAAAACTCCCGCCGCAATCCAAATTCTGTATCGCATCATCGACCTCATAAATTCACACCATTATCATCCGGCGGCATTTCTTTTGGGAAGGCTTTGGTCCGCACTGACGGGCGCGAGCGCGCAGCAGCCCGTAGGAAGATCGGTCACGAGAGAGGTATGAACGCAAGTCATAGAATGTAACTATGCAAGCTCAGGATGTTATTGCGCGCCGCACCGAGTTTCGCCGCCTGCATGAGAGCGGCTGTTTCGTGATTCCGAACCCGTGGGACGCGGGCACGGCCCGCTATTTGCGCGGCCTTGGATTCAAAGCGTTGGCGACGACCAGCGCCGGGTTCGCGTTTTCGCGAGGGCTTCCTGACGGCCAATCGGGCGTGCCGCTGGATGCGATGCTGGCCCACTTCGCCGAGATTGCGGCCTCGGTCGATCTTCCTGTCAACGCCGACTTCATGGGAGCCTATGCGGTCGAGCCGGAAGGGGTGGCTCATAACGTGCGGCTGTGCGCGGCCACAGGAGTCGCCGGCCTTTCTGTCGAAGACTCGACGGGAGACCGCGAACATCCGCTGTTTGATTTTTCGCTGGCCGTTGAGCGCGTCCGCGCAGCGCACGAAGCGCTTCGCGACTCCGGAGCGCTGCTGGTGGCGCGCGCCGAGTGCTTCCTGGTTGGGGTTGCTGAGCCGCTGCGCGAATCCATTCGCCGACTGCAGGCCTATGCAGAAGCCGGGGCTGATGTGCTCTACGCTCCCGGACCCACGAAGCGCGAAGACATTCGGGCGATTGTGGAGGCGGTCGGGCCGAAGCCGGTGAATGTGCTGCTAACATCGAATGCCGGACTGACGGTCGCTGATCTTGAGCAGCTTGGGGTGCGCCGCGTCAGCGTTGGAGGGTCCTTGGCGCGCGCCGCGTGGACGGGGTTCATTCGCGCTGCAAAAGAGCTGGCGGAGCATGGAAGCGCGTCGGGATTCGGGGGACTTGTGCCCCACGGCGAGTTGAACGGAATCTTCGCAGGCTATCAAGAACGGTCTCGGCGCTGACCCGCACCGCACCGGGTCGAAACGCGAAATCCCGCGCAGGGCAAACCGAATCCGGTTTTTGCGCTCCAATGAGTGTGGCGAGAGGGGTGTGGTGATGGAGCTTCGCGGAATGAAGAAGAAGGCTGCTGTGGCCGGAGTTGCCGGGCTTGCGGCAGCGGGCGCGGGAGTGGCGCTGACAGGCGCGGCGGCCGTCGCGTTCGCGGCGACCAGATACAGAACAAGATCGCAGGCGCTGCGCGGGCAGGTGGTGGTGGTGACAGGCTCGTCGCGGGGTTTGGGCCTGGCCATGGCCGAGGAGTTCGGCAGGCGGGGCGCACGGCTGGTGCTGGCGGCGCGCGAGGCGGAGGAGCTGGAACGCGCGCGTTGGCTGCTACTGCGGCGAAGGGCGGCGATTCGCGCGGAAGACATTCTGATTGTGCCCGCCGACCTGAGCGAGCAGGAGCAGGCGGAAGCGTTGATCGAGCAGGCGACTTCGCAGTTCGGAGCCGTCGATATGCTGGTGAACAACGCGGGCATCATCACGGTCGGCCCGGTCGAGAACCAGACGGCGCAGGATTTTCGCGACGTGATGGACGCGAATTTTTTCTCCGGGCTTTATTGCACGCTGGCCGTGCTACCGCAGATGCTGGCGCGAGGGCGCGGCAGCATTGTGAACATCACGTCCATCGGAGGCAAGATTCCGGTGCCGCATATGCTTCCGTATACGGCGAGCAAGTATGCGGCGGTGGGGTTTTCCGAAGGGCTGAACGCGGAGCTGCGGTCGAAGGGCATCAAGGTGACGACGGTCTGTCCGGGGCTGATGCGCACCGGCTCGCATCTGAATGCGGTGTTTACGGGAGACGCCGAGCGCGAGTATCGGTGGTTCAGTTTGTCGGCGGGCCTTCCCGGAGTTTCGACTTCCGCGGGCGCGGCGGCGCGGAAGATTGTGCGCGCGGCGATTGCGGGTAAGAGGGAAATCGCCATTACTCCACAAGCGATTGTCGCGATACGGCTGGCGGGGGTG
>DASTXK010000246.1:0-15777 GCA_035765555.1 Acidobacteriaceae bacterium | reverse complement strand
CGACGCCGTCTATACCGACGTCTGCACCAGCATGGGATTTGAGCACGAAGTCACCAAGCGCGCGCCCATCTTCAAGCCGTATCAGGTGAACGAGCAGCTAATGGCCAAGGCTGCGCCCCACGCCGTCTTTATGCACTGCTTGCCCGCGCACCGCAACGCCGAAGTCACGGACGCGGTCCTCGATGGGCCGCAGTCGGTCGTCTTCGATCAGGCCGAAAACCGTTTGCACGCACAAAAAGCGCTGCTCCTGCTCTTGCTCGGAGGAGCGGCGACAAACACTGAATTATCTTGAGGACTTGAACAAAAATGTCTGTCATTCTTGAACGTCTTCCGGTTGGCCAGAAAGTCGGAATCGCTTTTTCCGGAGGCCTCGATACCAGCGCCGCGCTTCTCTGGATGAAACAGAAGGGCGCCCTGCCCTATGCCTATACCGCCAACCTTGGGCAGCCGGATGAAACCGACTACGACGCCATCCCTCGCAAGGCCCTCGAATACGGAGCGGAGAATGCCCGCCTCATCGATTGCCGCGGACCTTTGGTGCGCGAAGGCATTGCCGCCGTGCAATCGGGCGCCTTCCACATCTCCACCGCCGGCGTCACCTATTTCAACACCACGCCCCTTGGACGCGCAGTCACCGGCACCATGCTCGTTACGGTCATGAAGGAGGACGGCGTCGACATCTGGGGCGACGGCTCGACCTTCAAGGGCAACGACATCGAGCGTTTCTATCGCTATGGCCTGCTCGTCAATCCGCGCCTGCAGGTCTATAAGCCCTGGCTCGACCCGGACTTCATCGAGGAACTCGGCGGCCGTGCCGAAATGTCGGCCTTCATGCGGAAGTCCGGCTTCGCCTACAAAATGTCCGCCGAGAAAGCCTACTCCACCGACTCCAACATGCTCGGCGCCACTCACGAGGCCAAGGATCTCGAGCAGCTTGCCAGCAGCATCCGCATCGTTGAGCCCATCATGGGGACCGCCTTTTGGCGTGGCGATGTCGATGTGCGCCCCGAAGAAGTAACCGTGCGCTTTGAAGAAGGCTTTCCCGTAGCTCTGAATGGCAGGGAATTTTCTGATCCGGTTGAGCTTCTGCTTGAAGCCAATCGCATCGGAGGTCGCCACGGCCTCGGCATGAGCGACCAGATTGAGAACCGCATCATCGAAGCCAAGAGCCGCGGCATCTATGAGGCCCCGGGCATGGCCCTGCTCTTCATCGCGTATGAGCGGCTCATCACCGGCATTCACAATGAGGACACCATCGAGCAGTACCGCGAGAACGGCCGCAAACTAGGTCGCCTTCTTTACCAGGGACGCTGGTTCGATCCCCAGGCCATTATGCTGCGCGAATCAGCGCAGCGCTGGGTTGCCAGCGCCGTCTCCGGTCAGGTCACGCTCGAACTGCGCCGCGGCAACGACTACTCAATCCTGAATACCGAATCGCCAAACCTCACCTTCCATCCTGAACGCCTCAGCATGGAGAAGACCGAGTCCGTCTTCTCTCCGCGTGACCGCATCGGCCAGCTCACCATGCGCAATCTCGACATCACCGATACCCGCACCAAGCTGCTGAACTATGCCCAGTCGGGCCTCGTCACGCTGAATCGCGGTTCAGAGATGCCGCAACTGAGCAGCGCGACGGCGAAAGGCAAAGAGAATTCATGAGCGAACATACCGCCAAGATGTGGGCCGGGCGCTTTCGCGAGCCGCTGGACCCGTTCTTCGATCAGTGGCAGCGCTCCATCCGTTTTGACTGGAGGCTTCTCCCCGACGAGATTGCCGCCAGCCGCGCGCACGCGCTCGCCATCGAGGCCGCCGGAGTCCTCACCGCCGACGAGTCCTCGCAGATTCGCGCCGCGCTGTCGGAAATCCTCGCCGAATATTCCGCGAAGCCCGAGGAGGTCTCCGGTCATCCGGATGCCGAAGACATCCACCACTTCGTCGAGTTGAAGCTGGTCGAGAGCCTCGGCGATCTCGGCCTCAAGCTGCACACCGGGCGCAGCCGCAACGAGCAGATCGCCACTGACCTGCGCTTGCACATCCGCGCCTGCATCACCGAACTGCGCGCCGAGCTCGCCGCCTGGGCCGAGTCGCTGATCAAACAGGCGAAAGCTGCCGGCGATGCTCCCATGCCTTCCTACACGCATCTCCAGCGCGCCGAGCCGGTGCTTGTCGCGCATTGGCTTTTGGCTTACGTCCAGATGATCCTCCGCGACGCCTCGCGCCTCGACGACTGCGCCCAGCGCCTCAACTATTGTCCGCTTGGCTCAGGCCCAATTGCCGGAGCCACGCTCGCCCTCGACCGCTCCATCGCCGCGCGGGAACTGGACTTCACCGCGCCCACCGCGAACAGCCTCGACGCGACCAGCGACCGCGACTTCGTGCTGGAGTTCCTCCACGCTCTCACTCTAATCGCGCTGCACGCCAGCCGCTTCGCGGAGGAAATCACGCTCTTCGCAACAGCCGAGTACGGTTTTGTCGATCTGCCCGAAGCCTTCTCCACCGGCTCCAGCGCGATGCCGCAGAAGAAGAACCCCGACCTCACGGAACTGGTGCGCGGCAAAGTGGGCCGCATCCACGGAGCAGCCGAGGCCGTCACGCTGCAACTCAAGGGCCTGCCGCTCGCCTACAACAAGGATCTTCAGGAAACGCAGGAGCCAATCTTTTACGCCGGAGCCGAAGCGCAAGCGATGCTGCGCGTACTCGCGCCCTTCACCGCCGCGCTCGCCTTCCGCAAAGACCGTATGCGCGCCGCCTGCGAATCAGGATTCCTCAACGCCATGGCCGCCGCGACATACCTCGTGCATAAGGGAGTTCCCTTCCGCAAGGCCCATGAGAAGATCGGCAACGCCGTCCGCTACTGCCTCGACAAAGGCTGCGAGTTGAACGCGCTCTCGCTCGACGAACTCAAGCAGTTCGGCCCCGAGTTTGAGTCCGACTTCTTCGCCGCCATCACGCTCGAAGCCACCCTCGACTGCCACGACGTCGCCGGAGGCACCGCCCGCGTGCGCGTCCGCCAGGCGCTCGCCGAGGCTGAGGCCCGCGTCCACGCCCTCACATCCGAACCCGAGGTGGCCCATGCGGGTGCGTAAAGCGCGCCTTCAGGACGCGACCAACATCTACGATCTGGTCAACAGCCTCTCGCACGACGGCACGCTCCTGCGCCGCGTCTTCCCGGAAATCTGCGAGAACGTCCGCGACTTCACCGTGGCCGAAACCGAGGCCGGGGTCTTCCTTGGCTGCGGTGCGCTGCATCTCTACGGCCCGCATCTGGCCGAGGTCCGCTCCATCGTCGTCCGTCCCGAGGCCAAGAGCCACGGCGCGGGCAGTAAGATCCTGAGCGCGCTCCTTGAAGAAGCCGAACAGCACGGCGTGGGCTGCGTCTGCCTCTTCACCCGCATCCCGGGATTCTTCTTCCGCTACGGCTTCCGCGAAATCGAAAACCGCGCCGCGCTCCCCGACAAGGTCTTCAAAGATTGCCAGAACTGCCCGCGCCTCTATCGCTGCGACGAGGTCGCCATGGCCCGCGGAGAACTCCCCAAAGTTTCAATCCTCGGCCCCCGCGCCGAAGCCGAGCAGCTCGTCCGCATCGGCGGCTGACCACCCGCTGACCGTTTTTGTGCTGACTGCTGACCGCCTTTTAGCTGATTGCCGACTTCAGCATCTGCGCGGCGTGCTTCCGCGAAGTGTCGGTGAGCTTCTCCCCGCTCAGCATCCGCGCGATTTCTTCCGTGCGCTCGGCGTCATCCATCAACCGGATCGAAGTCTTCGTCCGCCCCTGCCGCTCCTGCTTCTCGATCACAAAATGCTGGTCGGCGAAAGCGGCGATCTGCGGCAGATGCGTCACGCACAGCACCTGCTGCGCTTTCGACAGAGCCTTCAGCTTGCGGCCCACTGCCTCCGCCGCGCGTCCGCCAATGCCAATGTCGATTTCGTCAAACACCAACGTTCGCGGAACCGCCGTCTTCCGCCGTTTTCCGTGCGCCGCGCCTTCCTCCACCGTCACCTTCAGCGCCAGCATCACGCGAGACATTTCCCCGCCCGACGCAATCTCGTCCAGCGGCTTCAGCGGCTCGCCCGCGTTAGTCGCAATTCGGAACTCCACCGTGTCCCACCCGTGCGCTGTCCAGTGGTCGGAGTCCTCGTTCGCAGTGACGGAAATTTCCAGCCGCGCCTTCATCGCCAGATCATTCACCTGGGCCTCGGCCAGTTTCCCCAGCTTCATCGCCGCCGCCGCGCGATCTTCGTGCAGCGTCGCCGCCGTCTCGCGATAAATCTTCGCAGCCTGCGCCCGTTGCGCCCGCAGCGTCTTCAGCGTCTCGTCGCGGTTCTCCACTTCGGCGAGCTTTTGCGCCACGTCCTCGCCGTAGGCGATCACCTCGGCCACGGTCGCGCCATACTTGCGCTTCAGCCGGTCCAGCGCCGCCAGGCGGTCCTCAATTTCAGCCAGCCGCTCGGGAGACGCCTGAATTCCTTCCGCAAAGTCCCGCACCGTCGCGCCCACGTCTTCCACTACAGCCAGCGTCGAAGCCAGCGCCGCCCGAGACTCCTCAAACTTCGCGTTGAACCGCCCCAGTTCCTCAACCTGCTTTAGTGCGGCCCGCAGCGTGGACTCCGCCGACCCGCTGCCGTCGTAAAGCAGCTCATACGCGCTCATCGAAGCCGAATACAGCTTCTCGGCATTCATCAGAACTTTGCGCTCGGTCTCCAGCGCCTCGTCCTCGCCCGCCGTCAACCCCGCCCCGGCAATCTCCCGGTTCTGGAACTGCCACAGATCAACCATTCGCAGCCGGTCCTGCTCATCACGCTCCAGGTCTTCAAGCCGCGTCTGAATCTCGCGCCATCGCGTGTATGCCTCGCCAACGGCTTCCGCCGAGAGGCTCGCAAAGCGGTCCAGCAGATGCCGCTGCTGCGCCGCATCAAACGACCCCAGCGTCTCGCTCTGCGCATGGACCAGCGCCAGTTCCGGAGCCAGCAGCCGAAGCACCGCCACCGTCGCCGGCTGGTTGTTCACATAAACGCGGCCCTTGCCGTTCTCCATAATCTCGCGCCGCAGGATGATCTCGTGGCCCTCCACATCGATGCCGTTGGCCTCCAGCGTGGCCTCCGACCCGGGCGTGCTCTCAAAAACGCAGGAGACCACTGCCCGGTCGGCCCCATGCCGAATCACGTCCGATGAGGCCCTGCCGCCCATCAGCAGCGCCAGCGCGTCCACCAGAATCGACTTGCCCGCGCCCGTTTCGCCGGTCAGCAGATTCAGCCCCGGCCCGAACACGGCGATGGCGTGGTCGATCACGGCGTAGTTTTCAGCGCGAAGCTCCAGCAGCATAAGCGTCCAAAAAGAAGATTCTCCGCGCAGCATAGCAGGAAACGGGCTGGCGCGTAACTGGAGGGGCGCACCGGACCCGCTTGGCTCTATCATAGAAATGTGAGCGCTCGATCCATCCTGAGAGCGGCGGCCTTCGCAGCGGCCCTCGCCCTTGCCGTTACCGGCTGCAATCGCGGAAGCTACCCCAACGACGTGGGCGTACGCGCGCCCAACTTCACCATTCACGACGGCAGCGAAACCGTGAGCCTCGACCAGTATCGAGGCAAGACCGTCGTGCTCAACTTCTGGGCCTCATGGTGCAGCTACTGCGCCGCCGAGTGGCCCTCGCTCGAGCAGCTTCAGGAGAAGATTCCCAACCTGGTTGTGGTGGCCGTCGCCTTCGACAGCGAACCCGCCGACTACAGCCAGTACGTCGTCGATTACCGCCTGCACAACATGACCGTGGTGCTCGACAAGACGAACGAATCCAACCGGGCCTTCGGCACCACCCGTCCTCCGGAAAGCTACATCATCGACAAGAACGGCATGATCCGCAGAAAGTTCATCGGCCCGCAGGACTGGAGCACTCCCGAAATCCAGGACTACCTGCGCTACCTTAACGGTTAGTCGCCGCGCTCGTGGCGCTTGGCCCCGGCCCAGAGAGCCTCAAGTTCCTCCGGTGCAAGCTCTTCCAGCGGCTTCCCAGCCGCCTCTTCCATATGCCGGAAACGGCGGCGGAAACGCGCGTTGGTGTCACGCAGCGTGGTCTCCGGATCAATCTTCAAGTGACGGGCGAGGTTTACCGCCGTAAATAGCAGATCACCAAGCTCTCTTCCGGCCGCATCACGCGCCGATTCGCCCGCCGCAATCTCGGCTTCCAGCTCCCCCGTTTCCTCGCGAAGCTTGTCCATCAGGCCGGAAACATCCGGCCAGTCGAAGCCCGCCTTCGCCGCCTTTGACCCTATCTTGGCCGCTTCGGCCAGCGCAGGCATCGAGCGGGAGACCGCATCGAGGCGGCCTTCAGTTCCCGGCTTCGAGGCCCGCTCCCGCTTCTTGATTTCGTCCCAGTTCCGCAGCACCTGCGCGGAGTCGATCCCGGCCACCTCCAGCCCCGCCGCCGAGTTCCCCGCCGCGGCCGCGGCCTCCTCTCCAAACACATGAGGATGCCGCCGAACCAGCTTCCGGTTCAGCCCTGCGATCACATCCTCAATGCTGAAGTACCCAGCCTCATCGGCCATCTGCGCGTAGAAGAGCACCTGTAGCAGCAGATCCCCAAGCTCGTCCTTCAACTCGCCCCAGTCGCGCCGCTCAATCGCGTCCAGTACTTCGTAGGTCTCTTCCAGCGTGTATTTACGAATGGAGTCAAAGTTCTGCTCGCGGTCCCAAGGGCAGCCTCCCGGCTCGCGCAAACGGCGCATGATGGCGACGGCTTCGGCAAAAGTCTGCCCGGTGTTGCTTGATTCGGTCATGGTTCCAATGTACCGGAGCCAGTAACGCTATACTTCGGCAGAGAGCGAATGGAAGCCCTGATCGTAGTCCTCATCATCCTGCTTGGCCTGATTTTTGGCAGCTTTCTGAACGTATGCATAACGCGCCTGCCGCGCCACGAGTCCATTGTCCGGCCGCGTTCGCGCTGCCCACACTGCGGCACGCCCATTGCCGCGTGGGACAACATTCCGGTGCTGAGCTACCTGCTCTTGCGCGGACGCTGCCGGGCCTGCCGCAAGCCCATCTCGTGGCGCTATCCCGCCGTCGAAATCATTCTGCCCCTGCTCTGGCTGCTCTGCTGGGCGTGGTTCGGCCTCACCATTCGCGGCCTCGGCATGGCGGTGCTGTGCTTCCTGCTACTCGGCCTCGCCGTCATGGACGCCGAAACCATGCGCCTGCCCGACGCCTTCACCCTGCCGGGAATCGTGCTGGGCATCATCTACTCGGGCGCGATCTGCGGCAAGTGGGCGCGCTGCGCGTTTTTGTCGCTTGGCTGGGCGGCCAGCTTCGCCGGACTCATCCTTGCCATCAGCGGAATCTATTGGCTGCTGCGCCGGCGCAACGGGATGGGCCTCGGAGACGCCAAGCTCATGGCCATGATCGCCGCCTGGCTCGGCCCTTCGCAGGGTGTTCTGGTGCTGTTTCTGGGAGTCATCGCCGCCGCTATCTACGGCCTCGCTCTGAGCGCGTCGCGCCGCAAAATGGAAGGCTCTGTCGCGCTGCCCTTCGGGGCTTTCCTGTGCGTGGCTGGCATCTACGCGCTTTTCGTCGGCCAGCGGATCATCTACTGGTATCTCGGCTTCTTCCACTAGACCGCGTTCAGCATATTGGAAGGCGTATCGCTCACAAATTTCCTGAATGGGTGGCCCACACAAGCCTTCTTTTGGCTTGTGTGGGGGACAAATCTCGCATTACGACAAAGAATTTCAGAGTGGATGTCCGCCTAAGCCGCTACTTCTTCTTCGCACTCACGCCCAGCTTGTCCAGCGCCTTACGCGCGTCCTTGGAATCCTTCCCATCGGGAAAAGCGTCCAGATAGATCAGGTAGTTCGTAGCAGCTTCCTTGTCCTTGTGGAGACCCCGCGCCGCCTCGGCCAGCCCAAACACCGCCTCACCGTTTTCAGGAGCGACCCGCGTCGCCTCCAGAAAGCGGTCATAAGCGCCCTTATAGGCATGGGTCGAAAGATAAAATTTGCCGATCTTGATGTCTTTGGCCGCAAGCTCGGGGTTGTGAATGTATCCGCCTTCTCCGTTGGAAATCCGCGCCTCGCTTCCCTCAGGAGCATCCAGCCGGTTCAGGTCCATGTGGCTTGAAGACGACCCGGACGATGGCTTCGACGCCGCGTTTGCCTCGTCCGCCGCCTTTTGCGACTTCTCTTCAGGAAAGGGATTGGCCTCCGCCGGGCTCTGCTTGTGCTGCTGCGTTTTTTGTGCCTGCGGCGGGTTCGGCTTCGGCGAAGCTTGCTGCTGGGCAAAAGCGCATGTTGCGGCGAATACAGCAACGGCCATGGCGTAGCGAATGCCCATCTCTCCAAGTTTAGACCGCGGCCGGATGTTAAGGGTATCTCCGGGCTGACCCGCCCCCGGAAAATCCGCCGTCGCAGTCCGAAGCAAAAGCCCCGCATCGCTGCGGGGCCTTTGCCTCTGATCTGCTTCCACGACCAACGGTGGTTAGTACATGCCGTCCATGCCGCCGTGGCCGCCAGGAGCGGGAGCAGCCTTGGGCTCGGGGATGTCCGCCACCATGGCCTCGGTCGTCAGCATCAGGCCTGCGATGGAACTCGCGTTCTGCAGAGCAGTCCGCGTAACCTTGGTCGGATCGATGACGCCGGCCTTCACCAGGTCTTCAAAGACGCCCGTTCCGGCGTTGTAGCCGAAGTTCGTGTCCTTGCTCTCGTGGATCTTGCCGACCACCACCGCGCCCTCTTCGCCGGCATTGCCGACGATCTGACGCAACGGCTCTTCGATGGCGCGCCGGATGATCTGCGCTCCGATCTTCTCATCGCCTTCGAGCGTCTTGATCAGGTCATCGACCGCCGAAGTTGCGCGCACCAGGGCCACGCCGCCGCCCGGAACGATGCCTTCCTCGACCGCCGCGCGGGTCGCGTGCATGGCGTCCTCAACGCGGGCCTTCTTCTCCTTCATCTCGGTCTCGGTCGCCGCGCCCACCTTGATGACAGCCACGCCGCCGACCAGCTTCGCGAGCCGCTCCTGCAGCTTCTCGCGGTCGTAATCGGAGGTGGTCTTCTCAATCTGGTTGCGGATTTCCTTCACCCGGCCCTCGATGGCCTTGGAGTCTCCGCGGCCCTCGACAATGGTCGTGTTGTCCTTGTCGATGGTCACGCGCTTGGCGCTGCCCAGGTCCTCGATCTTCACGTTCTCGAGCTTGATGCCCAGGTCTTCCGTAATGGCCTTGCCGCCCGTCAGCTTGGCGATGTCTTCCAGCATGGCCTTGCGGCGGTCGCCGAAGCCGGGGGCCTTCACAGCCGCAACGTTGAGCGTTCCGCGCAGCTTGTTCACCACGAGAGTCGCCAGCGCCTCGCCGTCCACATCCTCAGCGATGATGACCAGCGGCTTGCCCGCGCGCGCCACCTGCTCCAGCAGCGGCAGCAGGTCCTTCATCGAGCTGATCTTCTTCTCGTGGATCAGGATGTAGGGGTCTTCAACCGAGGCCTCCATCCGGTCAGGATCAGTCACGAAGTAGGGGCTCAGGTAGCCGCGGTCGAACTGCATTCCCTCGACCACTTCAAGCTGGGTCTCCAGCGTCTTCGACTCCTCGACCGTAATTACGCCGTCCTTGCCGACCTTCTTCATGGCCTCGGCAATAATGGTGCCGATGGTCGAGTCGGAGTTGGCCGAAATGGTGCCAACCTGCGCGATCATGTCACCGGACACCGGCTTGGAGAACTTCGACAACGCGCCGCCCACGGGAACGCCATTCTCATCGCGCTTGCCCACAATGGCCTCAACAGCCTTGTCGATGCCGCGCTTCAGCGCCATCGGATTCGCGCCGGCGGCCACCGTCTTCACGCCCTCGCGATAGATCGACTGCGCAAGAACCGTCGCCGTCGTGGTCCCGTCGCCGGCCACGTCCGAGGTCTTCGACGCTACTTCGCGCACCATCTGCGCGCCCATGTTCTCGAGCGAGTCCTTCAGCTCGATCTCCTTCGCGACGGTCACGCCGTCCTTGGTGATGGTCGGCGAGCCGAACTTCTTCTCAATGACCACGTTCCGGCCCTTGGGACCGAGCGTCACCTTCACCGCGTCAGCCAGAGTGTTCACGCCGCGCAGAATCGCCTGCCGTGAATCCTCTCCATGCAGAATTTGCTTTGCCATTTCCGTTTCTCCTGAACAATCACGGAGCCTTGCCCCGGTTGCGAATTTCTACTGAAGTCTTTGCGCCGAAGGCGCGTGTGCCTGGACGGCCAGTCCTTACTTCTTCTTAAGGATTCCGAGGACTTCTTCCTCGCGCATAATGAGGAACTCCTCGCCGTCAATCTTGATCTCGGTGCCGGAGTACTTGCCGAACAGTACGCGGTCGCCGGCCTTCACGTCGAGCGGAAAGACCTTGCCTTCGTCATTCGACTTGCCCTTGCCAACCGAGATGACCTCGCCTTCCTGCGGCTTCTCTTTGGCGCTGTCGGGAATGATGATGCCGCCGCGAACCGTCTCACCCTCTTCGATACGCCGAACGAGGATGCGGTCGTGCAGCGGAGTAAAGGTGGTCGCTACAGAGCTGGTTGCCATTGCGTTGCTTCTCCTTCGCGCGAGGGTTTGCCTCGCAAAGTATTGGTTCAAAATTGCCGGGATTCCGGCGAGCGGGTGCGAACTTTGGGCCGGGAGAGACCCTTTAGCACTTACGCCTTCCGATTGCTAAGTTACTGGGTTGAATAGAGGGATGTCAAGGGCATGAGCGAAGAAAGTGAGTGGATTACGCTAAGATTTTTCTAAACGCACCTAACTAATCCTTAATCCGTAAATCCACAATCTCCAGTTCAATCCCCCCAAACTCGGGATGCTCGTTCTTCCGCACCTTGTAGGCCAAATCGACGCGGGCATCCTGCGCCAGCCCAAGACACTGCACTCTTTCGGCGCAGTTCCAGCCCACGGCGGATAGCGTCGTACCCCCGTCCGACGCAAGCCCCAGCCGGATGTGCTTCTCCTTCATTACGCGTGGCGGCGCGGTTAGCCGAAGGTTCTCCGCCACCAAGACCGGCTCCTCGTTGTCCATCCCGCATGGCTCCAGCTTCTTCAGCCATGCGTACAGCGTCTCGTTCACTTCTTCTATGGGCAACGCCGCATCGCACTCCAGCGGACTCCCCAGATCGGCCTCGGCAAGGTTCGCCTCCGCATATGCGGCCAGCCGTGCGCGCAGCTCCGGAACCCGCTCCGACGGCAGCGAAAACCCAGCCGCGTGCGCGTGTCCTCCGAAGCGGGTGAAGAGGTCGTGGCAGCTTTCAATCGCGTTCAGCAGGTGAAAACTCGGAATTGACCGCCCCGAGCCATACGCTTCCCCATCCTCGTGCGCCAGCACCAGAGTGGGTTTGCCCGTGCGGTCCACCACCCGAGAAGCCAGAATCCCAATCACGCCCCGATGCCAGCCCTCTCCATCAATCACCAGGCAGCGCGACCGCTGAAACTGCTCCTCGTCCAGCAGCGCCAGTATCTCCGCCAGAGCGGCCGCCTCAGTATTGCGCCGCTCGGTATTGAGTTGCTCCAATTTTTCCGCAATGGCCTTCGCCCGTCCGGCATCCTTCGTCGTGAAAAGTTCCACCACTTCCGACGCAATATCCATCCGCCCGGCGGCGTTAATCCTTGGCCCCAGCCGAAAACCAATGTCCACCGGAGTCAGCCCCCGCCGCGCCGGATCAATCTGTGCCACCTGCAACAGCGCCCTCAGCCCCGGATGCACCGGCCGCTCCAGTTCCCTGATGCCTACCGCGACAAAGATTCGGTTCTCTCCCAGCAGCGGAACGGCATCCGCCACCGTGGCAATGGCCAGCAGCTTTAGAAACGACGGAAGCAGTTTGGCCCGCGCCAGCGTGCGGTCGTGAAATTCCAGCAGCGCCTGCGCCAGCTTGAACGCCACTCCCGCTCCGCACAGATGTTTGCACGGATACCCGCATCCCGGCTGGTTCGGATTGAGAATGGCCAGCGCCTTCGGCAGCGCCGCATCCGTTCCGCTTAACTCCGGAGCAGCTTCAGGCAAATGGTGGTCCGTCACGATCAGGTCCAGCCCCAGCACCTCCGCTGCTTCGGCGGCTGCAAACGCCCGAATCCCCGTGTCCACGCTGATGACCAGCCGGACTCCCTCGTGCGCCGCCGTTTCCAGCACCTCGCGCTGCATCCCGTAGCCTTCGCGCAGGCGGTGCGGAACGTGAAACCGCACCACTCCCCCCAGCCGCTCAATCGCGGTCTTCAGCAGAACGACCGCCACCGTCCCATCCACGTCGTAATCGCCGTAGATCAGGATCGGCTCGCTCGCGGTAACAGCGCGCTGAATGCGCTCCACGGCGGTTGCCATTCCTGACATGAGATAGGGATCGTGCAGATGGTCCAGGCTGGGCCGAAGGAATTGCGCTGCATCTTCGGCGTTTTGAATTCCGCGCGCCGCCAGCAGCCTGGCAATGATCGGAGGCAATGCCGCTTCTCGCGCAAGCGCCTCCGCAGCGAGAGGATTTTCCTCCCGCATCACCCATCGCCGAGTTGTGATTTGGGGTACTGCCTCAGTCGTGCTCACGCGGCCCCGAACCGGCTACAGTTTTTCTGAACTCTGACCGCTGATCGCCGAACGCTAATTGATCGGTCCGTCGTCTTCGTCCGCGCCGCCGTAGGCGATATCGCCAAAGTCGAGCGAGTCCAGCAGGTTCTGGTAGCGCTTATACCAGGGCGTGGTGCTTTCATGCAGAAAGAAGACCCCCTGATGCGCGAATCCAAGCTGGATAAACCCGACCTTGCCTACATAGGTCGCCAGCGACTGCGCTTCGTCCAGTTCCGGGGCCTCGGGGTCGGGGAAGCTGGCCTCGTGCAGCTCCTCAATCAGCAGCTCCAGGTCGCTCTTCTCCAGCCGAATTTCGCTCATGGTCAGAAACGGCGCTCCGGCGGCCTTGGCCGTTTCCACAAAGTCCTTCCAGCTATCGACATTCTCCTCGTCGTCCCACAGCACTGTGGGCACGTCCTCGCTGCCCACATAGGCGGGAACGCGGCGGAGTCCGTGGCCTTCAATAAAAGCCACCATGTCGTCTTTGAGGGAAAGCAGGCTCGTCTGGATCATGATCTGCACCTATTGTCGCAGCTTTCAGTCTTCCCGTACATCATTCTGTATTTCAACCGCGCCTGAGCGCGTCCCCGTCACGCAGGCTCGCCGTTGTGCTATATTTCGAGCAAGATACATGATATTTTCCCGCGATTATGTCACATACCTGGCGCGGCACACCGTCGCCAACCTGATTGAAGCTAAAATGATCCGCACCAACAAGGTGTCCGCGGTCAACGAGCGCGTCAACGCCGGCCTGCTTGAGGAACTCTCCCTCGAAGACCGCATCAACGAAGAGGTCCGCGTCATCCTCGATGCCTATCAGGAAGAGATGCACCGCACCGGAGCGGCCTACGCCGAGATGTTCAAAAAGGTGAAGCAGGAACTGGCGCGAAAATATAAGGCGGTGCTGTGAGAATCTCCCGAGACAAACTCAACAAGCTGGCCCACGTCGTGGCCGATACTCTGGCCGAAACCGACGAATGCGAATTCCTCGAAGACCGCAACACCATCCGGCAGACCGCCCGCGCCATTCTCGAAAAGCTGCTGATGGAAGAGACCCGAGTCGACCAGGCCGCCCGCCTCAAAATCGCCTCCCAGCGCAAGATTATCCCCGAAGGCAGCCAGGAGTGGGACATCCTCTACCGCAAGTACTACAACGATGAGGTCAAGAAGCTGGGCATCTGAGCCTCGCGCCTCGTTGCCCAGCCCAGCCCTGAAACTTACCGCCGCGCCCCGCATCGAACCATGCAGGAGAAGCCATGGCACGCACTGAATCCTCAATGCTTCCGCTCGGGACCCCAGCCCCCGATTTCACCCTTCCCAATGTAGTCACCAAGCAGCAACTGAGCGCCCGCAACGCCGCCGGCCCCAACGGACTGCTCGTCATGTTCATCTGCCGCCACTGCCCTTTCGTCAAGCATGTCCAGCAGGCGCTGGCGCAGCTTGGCCGCGACTATGACGGCAAAGGCGTCGGCATCGTCGCAATCAGCAGCAACGACGCCGCCGACTACGCTGAAGACTCTCCCGAAAGCCTTGCCGAGCAGGCCCGCCAGGCCGGGTTCAACTTCCCTTACCTCTACGACGAAACCCAGCAAGCCGCCCGCGCCTACAGCGCCACCTGCACGCCCGATTTCTTCCTCTTCGACAGCGGACTGCATCTTGTCTATCGCGGACAATTCGACGCAAGCCGCCCCGGCAACAACGTTCCCGTTACCGGCAGCGACCTGCGCGCCGCGCTCGACGCCGTCATCGCCGGACAGCCGGTCAACCCCGACCAACGCCCCAGCATCGGCTGCAACATTAAATGGAAGAACTAAAGCAGTTCTCCTTATAACTGGGTGCGGCCTCAAAAATTCAACTGACTGGGTGGCCCACTCAAGGCCTCTTTTTCCTTGAGTGGGGGACAGCCTTGCCGTCAACTCCGGCGTTTTCTTCTGTCTGGAATCTGTTTTTGGTGGCGGAGGGCAGGATCGAACTGCCGACCTACGGGTTATGAGTCCGTCGCTCTAACCATCTGAGCTACTCCGCCTGAATTGGAGAGGATCGAACCTTATGATACGGGGCGCGCGGGCGCAGGGTCAAACCTCGTTGCCCTCTCGCCGCGCGGAGGAAAACCCCACGCCAACTCCTCTATAATCAGGCGCAACGATGATATCCAAGCGCCTGCTCGATCCGCCGCCAAGCCGCTTCCGTTCCATAGCTTTCCTGACTCTGCTCTGCTGTCTCGGCGCCTGCACGTTTTCGTTCGCCGCCGAAACCTCCAAGGCCGCCCTCGAAGCAGGACGCCTCAACAACATCGGCGTCGCGCTCATGAACCAGCAGCTCACCGAGAAGGCCGCTGAAAAATTCGTTGAGGCGCAGAAAGCCGACCCATCGGCTGCGATTCCGGCCCTGAACCAAGGCATCGCGCTGCTCTATCTTCAAAAGCTGCCCGAAGCGGAAGCCGCGCTGAACAAGGCAGCGAAGATGGCCCCCAACGACCCGCACGTGTGGTACGCGCTCGGCCTCGCGCATCTCGACGCGGGCAATCCAAAGCTCGCCATCGGCGATATGGAGCGCGTCGTCAAGCTCGACCCCACCGACGCCGACGCCCACTACTTCCTTGGATCGTTTTTCCTGAGCCTCGCCGACTACGCCCACGCAAAGCAGGAATACGAGGCGGCCCTCGATCTGAATCCGCTGCACGCCTCCGCGCACTTCGGCTTGGCGCGCGCGCTGCAGCGCATGAAGCAGCCCGCCGCCGCGCATAAGCAACTGGCAACCTTCCAGCATCTCGTCCAGACAAAAATCGCCTCTCCGCTCAGCGCGGCCTATGGCGAGCAGGGCCGCTACGCCAAAGTCGAGGACATGATTGCTCCTCCCGCCGCGGTCGGCCCGATGATTCCAGTCAAGTTCACCGCGCAGCCGCTGCCCGGCGGCGCTGCCGGAGGCGGGGCTTGCGTGTTGAGCATTGAAAGCGCCTCCAGCAAGGACCTCGTCGTCATGGGCGACGGCGCGTCGGCCATTCAGGCCTATAAAAATTCAGGCGGAAAATTTCAGGAGCTTCCCGCCGACCAGACCGGGCTTAAAGCCTCCGGGAAGGCCATCGCCTGCGCGGTCGGCGACTACGACGCGGACGGCAAGCCTGACCTCGCCGTCGCCATGAGCGACCGCGTCATTCTCTTCCATAACCTCGGTGGCGGAAAATTCGCTGACGTGACCACCGCCGTGGGCATCAAGCCGCTCAATC
>DASTXK010000245.1:0-3908 GCA_035765555.1 Acidobacteriaceae bacterium | reverse complement strand
ACTAAATCAAGTAGAGCGGACGGCCATTTGGGGGGAGTGCCTTGGCTTTAACTCCTGCTATGGTCCAGCCTGTTTCCAGTCGTTTAGATCGTGCAGGAGGACAGCTTCAGTTTCTCTTGTACGGGAGAAGACAACGGCAATTTTCAGGGGCGAAGCGCAGCCCAGAATATCAATCGCCAGGTCCGTCACACCCGGATTTGGGGTTTCCGCCGCAGTGATGTGCTCGGGCAGAATGCTGAACCGCACCTTGGAGGGTGAAAGAATGGCAGCCTGAAGCGTCTTGCCGCCCTGAGTTAACGTGGCGATACGCCCGTCGGAGCCTATGGCAACCGTCGCCCGAGTGTGAAGGTGCCATATCAGATCGTCCGCTGTCGCGGGGAAGATTTCATCCTGCACCAGTACCCGAGTGTTATCGAGAATTGCGATGCCGCGTTTCCACGATTGCAGCGTGCCCTTGTAAGCATTGTCCAGGTCAAGAACTGCGAATTTGTCGTTGCCCCGACTTCCGGCGAAGAGCAATTCGGCTGTGCCGTTGGTGTCCTGGTTCTTGTCGCCCACCGCAACGGTATTGTGCGACCGCGTTTGCGTGCGGTAGTAGTTCCAGCGCTTTTTAGCAAAGTATTCAGGAAGCCCGTAGGTGTCGGGCCCCAGATCAATCGCCCATCGCTGCCCAAAAGTGTCCAGCACGAAGGAGCCCAGATCGAGATGAGAATGGCTCACTCCGTTTTTTCCGCCCTTGAATCCGACATACCATGCATCCGGATCGCTCCACGAGCTCCGCATGTAGGCCTGGTCGATACGGGAGAAGCCTTCCACCAGTGGCAGCGGCTTCGTGTTCACGGGCTCCGGCGCCAGAGCGTACCAGAGCAGCCCCATCATCTGAAAGCGCGAGAGCCCCTGGTACGGCTCCATTTCATCGATCCGCTTTTGCAGATGAGTCTCCAGATTCCGCTCATGCGCCGCGTCCAGCAATTGATGAAAGCGGCGGGCGAACCAGAACATCTGCGGAGAAGCTGAATAAGCATCGACATGCGCATCTCCGAAATTTGCGTACAGGTAGAGCGGATCGTTCGCCTGTAGCTCATATTGAGGAGTTTGCTCAAAGCCGGGCATCTCCGACGCGCCAAAGTTTGTACCTAGCGCAGAGTCCAGCGATGCGATGTAAAGAACGTTGTAAATGGTCGCGTAATTCCAGTAGACGGGGCCTTCCTCAAAGCCGCCGTCCGGCGCGAAGAGCTTCATCACGGCAGTAAGGCCGGGCCGGGCGTAGCCGATCATCTTTTCCGCAATTGCTTTGCTGGTTGCGTCGTCAGCGATGGCGAGCGCACCCACGGTTTCGCCTCCATAGATAACCTGGGACCAATTATTAAGCTGGTGGAAGCGATTGTGGTTAAGCATCCCCATGAAGGGGCTAATGCCCTTCTCGATGATCGCGAGCTTGATGCTGTCGCGCTGCTGCGGCGTCAGAACCGGATAGAGCCAGTCATAGCCAATGCCCAGAGTGGCTGTCATTTCGCCCGCTGAGAGGGGGTGCCGGATGTCCCAATCGGGAAAACTCGCGGCCGCGAGCATTTCGGCTATGGCCCGGTCGGCGAAGCGGCGGTCTCCGGTAAGCCGATACATGCCGGCAAGCGTGAGTACCCGCTTCTCCACGATCCGGACCGTCCATAACAACGTGCCTCTGGGCCCATTGATCACGTAAACACTCGGCTTGACTTTGAGAAGAGACTCCGACTCGGCAAGCAACGAGTCGTAGCGGGATTTTGCAAACGGGTCCGAAGCAATGCGGGCCTTAATGGCCGGAAGATCGGAGTCCAGGATTATAAGCCGGGGATGCGTCGCCCTGAGTGTCTTCAGCGACGTGGGCACCGGCGGGCCCGCCTGTGCGGCAAGCGGCAAAAAGGAGATCAACAACACGACACAGGACAGAAAGAAATTCAACCGGCGCATTCAGGCTCCCATGAGATAAACGGCCCTGCGTGGAGGGCGATCTGCGGATGTTCGATCCATCATAATGGCAGCAATGGCTCACGGTCTGTCAACGAAACGTCAAACTGATATAGATACCGGTCAAACAGGCACATGACCAACCTCACACGGCTCGTTAAGCTGCGCTTATCGCAATAAGTCTGAGAGGATGTGTGAATGAACCGACGCGCATTTTTGCTGACGGCGGGCGCGGCGGCCTGCTCGGCCGCACTGCCGGCGTATGGTGTTGAGAAGCGCAGGCCGAACATCGTCATCATCACCACCGATGAACAGTCCTTCGACGCGGTGAGCTACCGCGTCGGGAAGCAGTATCTTCACACTCCCCATATTGATTGCCTCGCCGCGAATGGAGTCGCTTTCAACCGCGCCTACTGCGCCGACCCCATCTGCGTCGCTTCGCGCACAGCGATGTTCACTGGGCGCTATCCTACGGAAACCGGCGTGGTCGACAACAGCGACCTGACCCGCGTCCATCTTGATCCGCGCAAGTTCCCTAATATGGGCAAAATCTTTCGGCAAGGTGGCTACAACACGGCCTACTTCGGCAAGTGGCATATCGCCTGTCCCAAAGATGATGTGGATACCCACGGCTTCACCACCATCGCCACAACGCTTAACGATGAGGTGGCCGCCGCGAGTGCTGTCAATTATTTGCACTCGAAGCCGAGGGCCCCGTTTTTGATGGTCGCTTCGCTTCTCAATCCGCACAACATCTGCGAGTGGGCACGTGGAGAAAAGCTTCCGCTTGGGCCTATCGGCAATCCTCCACCGGTTGACGAATGCCCTCCGCTTCGCGCCAACCACGCTCCGCAGCACAACGAGCCGGACATCATTTCGCTCATGCGTCGTTCCTATCACGGCACGTGGATGTTTCCTGTCGGCAACTTCAGCGAGGCGAAATGGCGCGAATACGAATGGGCTTACTACCGCCTCGCCGAGAATGCTGATGCGCACGTTGGCATCGTGCTGAATGCGCTCCGGGATGCCGGGCTGGAGCAAAACACGCTGGTTGTGTTCCTCTCAGACCACGGAGATTGCCAGGGCGCGCACGGCTGGAACCAGAAAACCGTCTTCTACGATGAAGCTTCGCACGTGCCGTTCATCCTGAGCCATAAGGGTGTGCTGCAGCCGGGCAAGTCGAACCGCCTTGTGAATACGGGTATCGATCTGGTACCGACGCTTTGCGACTATGCTGGCGTCGCTGCTCCTCCGGGGCTGCCGGGCATCAGCCTGCGTCGTCCCGAACCACATCCGCGTCAATATGTGATTTTGGTCAACAGGCTGGTGCAGGGCGCGCCAATCGACGGAGAGAAGCCAACTCCCAGCGGACGCATGCTGCGCAGCCAGCGGTTCAAGTACTGCGCCTACAACCAGGGCAAGCAGCGAGAGTCGCTCGTGGACATGGAGAAAGATCCCGGAGAAATGTGGAGCCTGGCCTATGAGCCTCGTTACCATAATGTGCTTCACCAGCACCGGGCCATGCTGCGAAAGTGGTGCGCCAGCATGCACGATGATTTCCCTGTTCCGTCGTCCTAACCGGCCAAGGTCATCCGAATGCTCGTTTCGCTCGCGAAAACAGCTGCGGGAAACAGCATGCGAAATTCCTCGGCGTGCTCCGCCGCAACGCAATACTCATGCCCGTCAACCGACGCAAGAAGGACGCGACCGCTCCGCTTGAGCCTTTCAACAAATGTATCCCTGCCATTTTCCTGCGCGAACTCTGCCGGGACCACCACCATCGAGCACAGCAGATCATGCAGTTCGTGCTCATCGCGAATGTCGGGCTGAATCTGCGCACGGACCTCCGCAATCGCCTCCGGAGAGAGCCGTCCCGCCTCGCCCAATAATTCATCCGGCAGACGCCCGCGCATGGCCACGGCGCGCGCGCGGCGCTCTTCCAGCGGAGCATCATCGAGAAA